>JAGQZL010000235.1 GCA_020434915.1 Allomuricauda sp.
TGCCAGGGTGAAGGCTGAATCCGAGTAGCCATGGATACCTCCGACAACCAAGAGCTGTCCCAGGACGAGCTTTTTGAACACCACCGTTTTGTAGCCTCCAAAGGCCAGGAACCACTACGGGTGGATAAGTTTTTGATGAATTTCATTGAAAACGCCACAAGGAACAAAATCCAACAAGCGGCCAAACAAGGCCATATATGGGTCAATGGTTCCATTGTAAAGCAGAACTACAAAGTAAAGGCAGGGGATGAGGTAAAGGTGTTGTTTGAACACCCACCCTATGAATTTTTGTTGACCCCGGAGAATATTCCATTGGATATTGTTTATGAGGATAATACCCTTCTGGTGGTGAACAAGCCCGCCGGTATGGTGGTACATCCAGGCCATGGCAATTACTCAGGCACCTTGATCAATGCTTTGGTCTATCATTTTGAGAATTTACCGAACAATAGTTCCAACAGACCGGGATTGGTGCACCGAATAGATAAGGACACCTCGGGGTTATTGGTGATTGCCAAAACCGAGGAGGCCATGACCCATTTGGCCCAACAATTTTTTGAAAAGAGCAGTGAGCGGGAATACGTGGCCTTGGTTTGGGGCAATGTGGAAGAGGACGAGGGCACTGTGGAGGGGCATATAGGTAGGCATCCAAAAAATCGTCTTCAAATGACGGTATTTCCAAATGGGGAGGATGGCAAAGAAGCCGTGACCCATTACAAAGTGTTGGAACGCTTAGGATATGTTACCCTTATTTCCTGTAGGTTGGAAACAGGAAGAACCCATCAAATCCGTGTACATATGAAGTATATTGGGCACACGCTTTTTAATGATGAGCGTTATGGAGGGGATAAAATATTGAAGGGCACTACCTTTACCAAGTACAAACAATTTGTGGAAAATGCCTTTAAGGAATTGCCCCGACAAGCATTACATGCCAAAACGTTGGGCTTTGAGCATCCGGTTACCCGTGAGTTCATGCGTTTTAACACTGAGTTGCCAGAGGATATGGTCAACTGTATTGAAAAATGGCGTGGATATGCCAAGCACCATGAACCATAGTTTCCATCAATCTTAAGATTGATAACACCTTTTACAATCGCTTCCGAAAAAACAATATCCTCCTTATTTTTACGAAAAATCATTCAGCATGAAAATTGTTATTTCACCTGCCAAATCCTTGGATTTTGAGACGGTATTGCCAACTTCCAGATTCACCCAGCCCGAATTTTTGGAGCAGGCAGAAAAATTGAACACCGTCCTCAAAAAGAAAAAACCAAAGGCGTTGGCCCAGTTGATGTCCATTTCCGATAAATTGGCTGATCTGAACTGGGAGCGAAACCAACAATTTTCTTTGCCCTTTACAAAAGACAATGCGAGACCTGCCGTGTATGCCTTTAACGGGGATGTATACCAAGGCTTGGATGCCTATTCCATTCCTGAGGAGAAATTGGACCATCTTCAAGATACCTTGCGGATTCTTTCGGGACTCTATGGTGTTCTGAAACCACTGGATTTAATGCAACCTTATCGTTTGGAAATGGGAACCCAACTAAAGGTGGGTAGAAAGAAAAACCTGTATGAGTTCTGGAAAAAAGAGATTACCGATCATTTGAACAATGAACTGGAAGATGGGGAACTGTTCGTCAACCTGGCCAGCAACGAATACTTTGGTGCCGTGGACGAGAAAAAATTGAAAGTACCCGTGATCACGCCTATTTTCAAGGATTGGAAAAACGACAAACTGAAAATCATCAGCTTCTTTGCAAAGAAAGCTAGGGGCTCCATGGTTCGTTACATTTTGGATACCGATGCCAAAACCTTGGATGACATCAAGGGGTTTGATTATGATGGGTACCTTTTTAGTCAGGAACACAGCCTAAAAGAGAACCAACCTGTTTTCATCCGGTAATTTTTTGGCTAAGACCACAAGATTCATTAAGTTTTATGACCATTGCAATGTGTTACGATTGAAGGGCCATTGCCCTAAATTGTGATACGTTTAAATTTAATCCAAAGGTTACACGAGAATCACGATCTTTGGGTGTTCAACCATGGCATAACACTAACTCCAAAAAAATATGCAGCATTCCAAGAGGTTAGAAGAATTTAAAAAATCGGTAACCAACAAGTTCAATATTTACAATAGTCTTTTTTTGAGTCTGCCCTACAAGAATGTGGAAAATGTTGGGATTTTGATTCCCCTGTTGTTGGACCAATGCGAGAAAGGGCTGAAAGCAGGTAAGGAACCGCAGGAGATTTTGGAGGTCTTTTTTTCCAACTTTGTGGATATCCAAGACGAAAAGGAACGATTGGATTTTATGTTCCGCATCATCCAGTATGTGGAACGACAGGTGGTTTTGTATGACAGTGTGGAGGATGCCGCCTTTCCAAAGCTGCAGAAATATAGCCAATCCCTGACCATCAAGGATTATTTTGAACTGGTGAACAGGACCAAAAACTGGGACAAGGTTTCCAAGCAGTTGTCCACCTTTAGTGCCCGTATTGTCTTAACGGCACACCCTACACAGTTTTATACGCCGGCTGTACTCGACATTATTGCCGAGCTCAGGTCGCTTATCGATAACGACCGCATTCATGATATTGATGTGACCTTACAGCAATTGGGGCTTACCTCACTGATCAATGCACAAAAACCGACCCCACTGGATGAAGCCAAAAATATCATCCATATTCTTAGGAATACCTATTACGATGCCGTGGGAGAGCTGTACCACTACGTGAAGAGCAATATCCGTGATGAGAATTTTGAAAATTACAACATCATTAAACTGGGTTTCTGGCCTGGGGGTGACCGTGATGGCAATCCATTTGTAACAGCCAACATCACACGGCAGGTTGCTGATGAGTTGCGACTCACCTTGATGAAATGCTACTACAATGATTTGAAGGAGCTGCGCAAAAAGCTCACTTTTAAAGGGATGCAGGACGACATGAATGAGCTTAGTGGTAAGCTGTACAAGGCTATGTTTGACCCCAATGCCTTGATTTCCTATTCAGAAATCATTCAACACCTAGGAGCCGTGCGAGAAAAATTGATTGCCGATTTCCATGAGTTATACTTAGGGGAATTGGATCGTTTCATTGATAAGGTGCATATCTTCAAAACGCACTTTGCCTCATTGGATATCCGTCAAGACCACAGCAAACACAAATTGGCGGTAGAGACTATCTTAAAACAACAAGGTGCCGTCAAGGAAAGTTTGGAAGAGTTGAAGGAGAAGGAATTGATCCATTGGCTCTTGCAAAAAGATCTACAATTGAAACCATCGGATTTTGAGGATGAAATTGTAAAGGATACCATTGCCAACATTCAACAATTAAAGGAAATCCAGAGTAAGAATGGGGAAGATGGTTGTAATCGGTACATCATCAGTAATTCGGAGGATATTTTTTCGGTTCTGTTCGTCTTTGGCCTTTTCAGATGGAGCGGTTGGGACGAAAAGGAAATCACCTTCGATATTATTCCTTTGTTTGAGACCATGAAGGGGATGGAAGTCTCCGAAGAGGTAATGCAGACCCTTTTTGATACCCCTAAGTATAGAAAACATTTGCAAAGAAGGAACGATGCCCATACCATTATGCTAGGATTTTCCGATGGGACCAAGGACGGAGGGTATCTCAAAGCCAACTGGTCCATTTTGAAAACAAAGGAAACATTGAGCAAGGTTTGCAAAAAAAACGGGATCAAGGCCATTTTCTTTGATGGTAGGGGAGGCCCGCCGGCAAGGGGTGGTGGAAAGACACACAAGTTCTACGCGGCGCAGACCAAGGATGTGGCCAATCATGAAATCCAATTGACCATTCAAGGACAGACCATTACAAGTACCTATGGTACCAAAGAGCAGTTTAAACACAACTCGGAACAGTTGTTGACGGCTGGGTTGAGCAATAACCTGTTTGTGAAGGAACATGTGATTTCAGCGGCACAGCGAAAACTGATCGAGGAACTTTCTGAATTGAGTTTTGATAAATACGATGCCCTAAAACAGCACGACAAGTTTATCCCTTATTTGGAGAACCGTAGTACCCTCAAATTCTATACAAAGGCGAATATAGGTAGTAGGCCGGGCAAACGTGGCAATAAGGAGAAATTGACATTGGCAGACCTTAGGGCCATATCCTTTGTGGGTTCATGGAGCCAGTTAAAACAAAATGTGCCGGGTTATTTTGGGTTGGGATCTGCCATTCAAAAATTGAAGGACGAAGGGAGGTTCCGCGAGGTTAAAAAACTATACAGGGAAGTACCTTTCTTTAAAGCCTTGATGTTGAACAGTATGATGTCCCTGGCCAAGACCAATTTCAATTTGACCAGTTATATGAAGGAGGATCCCGAGTATGGTGATTTCTGGAACATTTTGCATGACGAATACCAGCTCTCCAAAAAAATGTTGCTGCAGGTATCCGGACTTCATATGTTGATGGAAGATGAGGAAGTGTCCAGGGAATCCGTAAAGATTCGGGAGAAAATCGTATTGCCATTATTGGTCATCCAGCAAAATGCGCTGTATCATATCACCCAGAATTCGGAGTATAAGGATTTGTATGAGAAAATAGTGACTAGGTCATTGTACGGGAACATCAACGCTAGTAGAAACTCGGCATAGTGCAAAAAATTGGCTTTCAAAGTTTTTAAACACATCCATCCGTACGAGCCCTTTTTATTCAGAGAGGCCACCAAGGTGATTGTGGGAACGCTACCGCCACCAAGATTTACCACGGGTG
>JAGQZL010000236.1 GCA_020434915.1 Allomuricauda sp.
CATAGATTACATCCAAAAAGTGGTATCGGATTACTTTGAAATGGATGTGGCCACCCTGCAATCCAAAACCCGTAAGCGCCATATCGTACAAGCCAGACAATTGGCCATGTTCTTTGCCAAAAAGTTCACCAAGGCCTCTTTGGCAAGTATCGGTTCGCAGATTGGAAAACGCGACCATGCCACAGTACTCCATGCCTGCAAAACGGTTGACAACTTGGCGGAAACCGACAAACAGTTCAGAAAGTACATTGAGGACCTGAACAAGAAATTCTCCTAACCCCCTTTCTTTTGATGAAAACCAAAGTGTTGATGGTCTGCTTGGGAAACATTTGCAGGTCACCATTGGCTGAAGGTATTTTGAAATCCAAAGTGGATTCCAACAAAGTGTTTGTGGATTCCGCGGGAACTGCGGGATATCATGTGGGCAACCCACCCGACCATAGATCGGTAGCCGTGGCACAAAAAAATGGATTGGATATCAGTGGGCAGCGTTGTCGCAAATTTTCACAGCTTGATTTTTTGGAGTTCGACCATATTTATGTCATGGATAAAAGCAATTTCGCCAATGTTACTCACCTCGCCTCTACCCAAGACCAAATGAACAAGGTAAAATTGCTATTGGAGGAAATTGACATGGGTCTTACTGAAGTGCCCGACCCCTACTATGGAGGACAGGATGGGTTCGAGAAAGTATATCAAATGATTGATTTGGCTTGTGAGGCCATTGCAAAAAAACTAAATTGAGCCCATGGAAGAGGCAAAACCTGGACTGGTAGTGGGTAAACTGTATTTGATTCCCACAACACTTGGAGACAATGCCCCGTTGGAGGTATTGCCTATCTCCATTAAGGGCACCATTGAGAAAATTGACCATTATATTGTTGAAAATGAAAAAACGGCCCGTCATTTTATCAAAAAGGTGAGCCCTAGCAAACCACAGCCAAGTCTGATCATACAAACACTGAACAAGTATACCAATCCAGACGAAATTCCATCCTACCTTGACCCTTGCATCCATGGATTTAATATTGGACTATTGTCCGAAGCTGGATGTCCTGGCATTGCCGACCCTGGAGCAGATGTGGTCAGGATTGCACATGAAAGAAGAATACAAGTGGTTCCTTTGGTAGGTCCCTCCTCCATTTTAATGGCCATGATGTCCAGCGGAATGAACGGTCAAAATTTTGCTTTTAATGGCTATCTGCCAATCGATAAAGCTGATAGAAAAGCGAAGATAAAATTTCTGGAAAAGCTTTCCAGGGAAACCGGGCAATCACAAATATTCATGGAAACCCCCTACCGTAACAACAAATTCTTTGTGGAGCTCGTCAAGATTCTTCAGAAGAGCACCCGCCTTTGTATTGCTTGTGACATTACATTGCCAACAGAGTTCATTAAAACCAAAAGTGTACATGAGTGGGGTGAAATTGAACTGGACTTGGACAAAAGGCCCACCATCTACATTATTCAGGCATAAAAAAACCCGGAACAAAGTCCCAGGTCTTGTTTCATGTATTTGTTTGCTTTCTACACCTTGGCATTTTTTTTCTGCTCAATGTTTGAAATATCGTATCCCCCAAATTTTCTCATGTAGTAAGAAATACTGCTTCCGTACGCATCGGTCACATCATTCTGTCCATAAGAACGAAGGTACTTTTTCACGTTTCCGGCCCCAGCCAAATGTGCTGCAGCCAAAATGCCAGATTCTGTAATTTCAACGCCTCCGATCTTCTTACCCGTAAAACGCTTGATATCCCTTCTCAAGATCCACTTGTTTCGGGCAATATTGGTTTCAAAAGCCTTCTCTTGAAGTTCCGCATTGTCCAAAAAAGCATCCGTATCCCTAATACCCATCAGATGAAGGGTACTACTTCCAAACTGATACTTTCCAAGATATCCAAGTGTGTTGACTACGTGGTATCTTCCTTGGGATTCCTTAAAGGCAAGAGCCTCTTTAAAGCCATTGTAGGCTTTACCCAAGAAAGGAGGTGTTACTTCTTTCTCTTCAACAGCTTCTTCAGCCACTTGAGGAGCAAAAAGTTCCAAGTTGTCCGTCACCTTCAGTGATTCGGGAATCTCATAATCCCCTTCTTTCATGATCGTGTAGGAACCAAAACTTGTTAAAACTACAATCATGGCAAGATGTAGAACAAAACCTATCCATCTTCTCATAATGTTCGTATTTAGAATTTCAACACCAAAAGCATCGAAATTAAATTCGGCCGGCAAAGATAGGGGGAGACTTTTCTTAAACTTGGGTAAAGCTCATAAGATTTTCTTAAAAGCGACTTAAAATCCGTTAAAGTGCTGAAAATTAACGTCAATGAGTGCTATCGAAGCACTTTCTGTTCATTCAACCAGCGGATATATTGTACTTTATTTCGGTTGTGTTGCGCCGAAGATTTAGCGAACATGTGGTATCCGAAGTTGGAAACGTCAACCACAAAAAAGAAATAATCGTGCTTTTCGGGATTCAAAACGGCATCAATGGATGAGATGTCGGGCATGGTAATTGGGCCTGGAGGCACCCCTGTATTTTTATAGGTATTATAGGGTGAGTCTATTTCCAAATCGCGATATAAAACCCTTTTGATGATAGTGTCATAATTACCTGTTTCCTTTTTGATAGCGTAAATAACAGTGGGATCGGCATCTAAGCGCCAGCCATCTCTTAACCTGTTCAGGTATACCCCAGCTACCCTTGGCCTTTCATCAATTTTTGCGGTTTCCTTTTGCACAATCGCGGCCAATGAGATGACTTGATTTGGAGTCATTCCCAATTTCTTGGCCTTGGCCAACCGGTCTTCGTTCCAAAAACGTTGGTATTCCTTGTACATACGATCCCTAAAGTCTTCCGCGTTTGTGTTCCAAAAGAATTCATAGGTATTCGGAAGGTACATGCCCAATTTGGAATCTTCATTGAAATGGGTCTCATTCAAAAAACCTGTGTCATTGAAAGCCTGCAATAGCGAAAGACTGTCCGCCTCTATCTGTTCCGAAACCCTGCCCGCCAAGGCCGCCAGCGATTCTTGATTGTTGAAAGTAACTTGAACAGGAATGTTGTTGCTACGCAGGGTATTGATGATCTCATTGTTGTTCATCCCCTTCTTCAGCGCATATTTTCCAGGCTTTACGTTGGCGATGTACCCTTTACGCTTGGCCACCGCTTCAAAAGTGGTCGTATTTTTCAACAAAGGTTCCAGTTGTGTCTTCACTTCTAAAAAGGAAGCATCCGTTGGGATATACACAAAGGCTTCCTTATTATTGAATTGGGTATTGGGACTAAAAATGGCCGTGTAAATCTGGTAGGAAATGAATCCACATACCAACAATCCCAAAATGGCCGTGGCCCAAAGTATTTTTTTAAGATACATCCGAATTTATCTTTTGAAACATGATTTCATTTTTGAACCCTGTACTGGTCCTGATCCATTCTCTTTTGATACCGATTTTTTCAAAGCCCAATTGTTGGAACAACCGGATGCTATGCTCGTTATCCTCTAGAATATTGGCATAGAGTTGATGGATTCCCAATACTTTAAAGGCATAATCACAAAGCAATGAAAGTGCCTCTTTCCCAATACCTTTATTTCTATCTTCGGGGTTGGCAATTACAATGCCGATTCCTGCCCGTTGGTGTTTGGGGTCAAAATCGAAAAGATCGATCAATCCCACACAGGTATTGGTATGGTCAGAAATACACAGTCGAAGTTGTTTTACCTCGTAAATATCCCTGTGGGCATTTTCCAAATACAATCTGAGCACTTTCTTGGAATAGGGTTTTAACGTGCCACTGATTTCCCAAATAGAGGTATCATTCTCCAATTGGTATAGAAAATCAAGGTCTGTGGGCTCCAAAGCTCGTAAGCTGATATGTTCCCCTTTTATATTCAGCATTCGATTTCTCCTTTAAATACTTGTATAGCAGGTCCTTTCAAAAAAATGTTGGTGAATTTTCCATCTTTATGGTCAAAGCTGATGGAGAGCTCACCACCCAGTGTTTGGATTTTTACATTGTTTGCGGTCGTCTTACCAGTTTTGTGCATGGCCAAGGCCACAGCCGTCACACCCGTTCCGCAGGAATAGGTTTCAGCTTCCACTCCCCTTTCGTAGGTTCGTACCTGAAAAGCATCATCGTCTAACTGCTCCACAAAATTGATGTTACTACCTGTTTGTCCGTACAATCCATAACGCAGTTTTTTACCTTCTTTGTGCACATTGAAATTTGTCAGGTCTTTTACCAATTGTACGTGATGGGGCGACCCTGTATCCAAAAAACTATAGGGCTGTTTTTCATGTATATCTGTAACGTCCACCATTTTCAAACGGACCAAATCACCTTCAACCGTAGCATGGTGCAATCCGTCCACTGCATTAAAAGTGGTTTCTTTTTCCACAATCCCCAAATAATGGGCAAAGGCCACCAAACAACGGCCGCCATTTCCGCACATGCTTCCCTCGGCCCCATCGGCATTGTAGTACACCATCCTAAAATCTGCCGAATTGTCATTTTCCAAAAGGATCAACCCATCGGCCCCAATGCCAAATCTACGATCACATAGGTGTGCCACCAGCTTGGTATCGTTTTTGGGAAACATTTCTTGACGATTGTCGATGATTACAAAATCGTTGCCTGTTCCTTGGTATTTAAAAAACTGTAGTTTCATAGTTACCTACAAAGGAACAAATATACGGGATACTTTAA
>JAGQZL010000237.1 GCA_020434915.1 Allomuricauda sp.
TGCAAGTGTGTGGAAAGTTCGGTGATCTCCAATCCATACGAATTTATCTTTCCCTTCAACTCATCGCAATAATCCTGACTTTCTGCTGCTTTGTCCAAATCGATGAGAAAAGATTCCCACGTGGGTATTTGAATGCCTTTATAGCCCAAATCGGAGGCCCATTTACAAAGTCCGTCCAACGAATTGAACGGGGGTTGACTGTCTACAAATTGCGCAAGGAATACAGCCGGTCCTTTAATTGTCTTCATTTAAATTTGGTTTTAGGAATTTGTAAATCCGTACTTAATTGGGATTTATCTTTTATATTTAAGAAAAAAACTATGCTATTTTTACATCTCCTGTAGCAAGACATAAATATAGGGATTCGTTAACAATTAAAACAGCATATCGTTTTTAAATACCAGTTATGGAAAATGCTTCTGCCCGAAATCTTTGGGGCGACTTTTTGGACGCCCATTTGGAGTTTGCTTCTGAGGATGCACCCAAAGTCATCCATTTTTGTGACAATGAAAAAGATGCCGATACCTGTGCCGATCTCGTATGCAGGGAAACCAAAAGAGCCACTTCGCATTCTTTGAAGGGATTACAGCTACGCAATGAAAAATTGCCCAAAATAGGTGATTTTTATGTGGTAACGGATTGGAATGGAAATGCCAAGTGCGTTATCCGGACCACCTCGGTCAAACTGGTCCCCTATTTTAGTATTCGGGAAGAACATGCCCGAAAAGAAGGGGAAGGTGACAAAAGTTTGGACCATTGGAGAAACACCCATTGGGACTATTATTCCAGAGAGTTGTCCCAGTTTGGTGCAAAACCGGCGGATAGCATGATCGTGGTTTTCGAGGAGTTTGAAATGCTCTATAAAAAATAATGGCTGCCCTGGGCAGCCATTTCTTTTTTTTTGAACCAGGAATCAATCCATGTCTATCCAAATGTTGCCCTGCTTATGGGAGGCCACTGAATTTTCGATGAAATTGAGTCCTCGGACCCCGTCCAACATGGTTGGAAACTCACCGCTGTTGTACTCCTCGCCACGAATGGCCTTCGACACTCCCAAATAAATGTTGGCCATGGCATCAAAAATACCTTCTGGGTGGCCTGGGGGCAACTTGGTGCCGTCCAAGGATAGTTTGGAGTTGTACTGGTGACCGGGTTTGTATACCTGAAGTGGTTCCGGGTCGTTCAACTTATAGAGGTAATTGGGATTTTCCTGCTCCCATTTCAAACCTCCTTTTTGCCCATAAATGGCAATAGATAGGTTATTCTCCTCCCCGGTTGCCACTTGGCTGGCCCTGATGACCCCTTTCACGTTTTTATCCATTCGGATAAGAACGGTGCCGTCCATATCCATTTGGTTATCGTCGTATACATAGTTGAAATCGCACAAAAGGGACTGTACCTGCAACCCTGTGGTAAACTCCACCATGTTAAAAGCATGTACGCCTATATCTCCCATACAGGAGCTGATACCCGCTTTTTTGGGATCCAAACGCCAAACGGTTTTTCTTTTCTCCTTGTCGTGGATAATGGGGTTCATCCAACCTTGGTAGTATTGGGCATCCACTTTATGGACTTTTCCAATGACCCCTTCCTTGACCATTTCACGCATTTGTCGCACCATGGGATAGCCCGTATACGTATGCGTTACCGCAAACACGGTCCCTGCTTTTTCCAAAGTGGGCTGCAAAATCTTGGCTTCCTCATAGGTGGTGGTCATCGGTTTTTCACAGATGACATGGAACCCGTTTTCCAAAAGCTTTTTGGCCATGGGGAAATGCAAAAAGTTGGGTGTAAGTATGGAGCATACTTGGATACGCTCATCCTCTGGCAACTTCATTTCCTCTTCCACCAAGGTGTCAAAATCTTTGTAGATTCGGTTGGTGGGAACATCAATCTGCTTTGCAAACTCCATGTTGTCTTCAAAATTTGGGTTGAAGACGGCCCCAACTATTTCATAATTGTCATTGATGAAGGAAGCAACACGGTGCAAAACCCCAATTAGGGAATCACCCCCTCCTCCAAGAACTCCAAGTCTGATCTTTTTTGGCATGTTTTTGTTTTGGTTATGATTTATATTCTATTTTTTCATTTTTGAAGACTATAGCAAAAAGAACGAAGACCACTGCGGCAAATGCGGCAGGATAAATCCAGATTTTCTGCCATGTATGGGACCCATCTTCCAAAAGGAAGGAATCCGTAATCTGTCCGGCAATCCAGAACCCGATCAACATTCCCACACCATAGGTGGCCAATGTGATCAATCCCTGAGCTGCACTTTTATATTTTTCACCTGCCTTTGTATCGGTATAAATCTGTCCGGACACAAAGAAGAAATCATAGCAGATTCCGTGAAGAGCAATCCCCAAAATGAGCATGAAAGCCAAATCCCCGGCATTACCGTAGGCAAAAAGTAGGTAACGAATCGTCCAGGCCAACATGCCTACCAAAATGGTCTTCTTAAATCCAAATTTTGTGAAGAACATGGGCAATAGCAACATGAAAAGTACTTCAGAAGCTTGTCCGATGGTCATTTTCCCAGTTGGATTGTTGAGACCAATCTCTGTTAGAAACGGATTGGCATTTTGATAGTAGAAAGCCAATGGAATACAAATCAATACGGATGAAATGAAGAACACCAAGAAGTTTTTATCCTTTAAAAGCTTCAATGCATCCAATCCCAGCATATCGGAAATGGTCACTTTTTCGCTTTTGTCAACCCTTGGTGGTGTCTTTGGCAAGGTAAAACTGAAAACTCCCAAAATGGCCGATGCAATGGCAACCATCATGAAGGTGTTTTTCAACATTCCTGCTTCCAAACTCTCCGGTGAATCCCAAACGAATACGTAGCTGATCACCAACCCTGCAATGATCCACCCAATGGTTCCAAAAACCCGAATGGGAGAAAACTCTTTTGCGGGATCTTTCATTTGATTAAATGAAATGGAGTTGACCAAAGCCAAGGTGGGCATATACAGAATCATATATCCCAAAACATATGGATAGAAAATTGAAAATTCTGTGGTCTGGGACATTTGGTACATCAAAAATGCCCCTATCAAATGGAGTACTCCCAAGATACGTTCCGCGTTAAAATATCGGTCGGCAATCAAACCGATGATAAAGGGTGCAATGATCGCCCCCCAGGATTGTGTGGAAAAAGCCTGGGCGATTTCCCCTCCACTTGCCTTTAAGTTGGTCCCCAAGAAAGTCCCCAATGTTACGAACCAACCTCCCCAAATAAAGAATTCGAGGAACATCATAAAGGACAGTTGAAATTTGGTTTTAATATTCATGTTATGTATTTAGTTAGTTGTTATCGTTTGTAATGCACATAATCCAATGGTTCGGGGGTAATCCCGGATGCCCTCAAATCCATCATGATCTGTCCCCTGTGGTGTGTGGAATGGTTGACAATATGGAAAAGAATGTCCTTTACCTCATTGGTAAAGCTTCTACCCTCACTGTTCTCGTATCCCACTCGTTTCTCAAAATTATCCGTATTGGAGATAATTTCAAAAGAGGAACGTTGGTTTTCATAATGGATGTCCTCCCAATTTTTCAACGGATGCACATCCCATACCCCAAATTCACTGGGAATGCCCAACAACCTGTGATTCCAGATATGGTGGGCATTCAATATGTGGCTAAAAAGCCGTTCGCAGTTTTCCGGTACTTTCTCCAGATTACTGCACTGCTGAATCAGTTTTTTGTTACAATAAAAATTGTAATCGAAGAGTTGCTGCAAAAATCCCTTCATACACCCTTGGTTTATTAGGGTTATTCAAGTACTTTCTCTATTAGTTTTTTGGTGGCCAGGATGCCTTCTTCTTCGCTTAGTTCACTTCCTTCGTATTCCACGCCAACAAAACCGGAGTATCCTGCATCCAAGACAATATGCATCATCTTGTCATAATCCACACGGGTTTCGTTGCCCTCGGCATCAAAACTATAGGATTTTGCACTCACTGCCTTGGCATAGGGCATCAACTCCTCAACACCTTTGTATTTGTCGTATTCTTCCAAACACTTGGATTCGTAATAATCCCCTGCTTCCCTTTTGATGCAGAAATTGCCAAAATCAGGCAATGTACCACAATTGTCCATGCCTACTTTTTTCATCACCTCTGTCAACAACTGGGCATTGGAGGATGGTCCTCCATGGTTTTCAACTATCACATTGATTCCCTTTTCCTTTGCATAGGTGGCCAATTGGATAAGGCCATCCACTGAGGCAGGTATCCACTCTTCAGGCTCTTGGGTCCCGTTCAGGTTCACGCGAATGGAATGGCACCCCAAAGCAGCGGCAGCGTCTACCCATTTATGATGGTTTTCCGCAGCTGCCTTTCTTTCAGCAGCATCGGTGGCGGCAAGATTGCCTTGTCCGTCTACCATGATAAGCAGATTGGTCATTCCATATTTTTCGCTTTCGGCTTTGCTTTTTTCCACCCAGCTGTTCATGGCTTCTTCGGAGAAATCAGCTGCCTGTAATTCCTTATAATATAGAGCGCTTACATATTCAAGACCTTCAAAACCCCACTTGCTTGCCTTTTCAGCGAATGTATAGGGATCTACACCTTCATCAAAGATCATTTTATGGATAGACCACTGGGCCAACGACATTTTAATTTCGGGTTTGGCTTCTTCCATGACCACTTCTTCTGCGGCCGTTTCATCCGGATCCTCCTTTTT
>JAGQZL010000238.1 GCA_020434915.1 Allomuricauda sp.
CAGCATTAGTGCCGAAAGTGTCTTTAAAAGCTTGGAATCGTAATTAAGGAGGCTGGAGAAAAATTCATCAAAAAAATCCTTGAGGGTCAGTTTTTTGGTGCTATTGGCCTGGGAGCAATTGGGGCAGTATTTATCACTGATGTCCAAAGGGTGCCCACAATTAAGACATTTGACACCCCTAAACTGGAGTTCATACCGACCTTTGCTGATCAATTCACCTTTTTTGCCCATTCCCTTCAGGATTTGGTGCTAAATATAATCAATTGCTGATTGTTCTGGAATTGGCGGAGCCTATACCTATAATGCTATCGTACATATCACCAAAATCACGATAATAAACAAGGATGAGGTAAGTGTTTTCGGTAAAATGGAAATTCCCGCTCACATAATTGGGCTCAATGGTACCGTCGCTGCGTTCCACCACATATTTATAGTTGTAAAAACCCTGTTTCATCATAAGGGAGAGTTCAAACTTTCCGTTTTCCTGGTTAAAAGTCATTTTGTTTTCCTCGGACAATGCATAATTGTTGAACTTGCCCGTAACGTATACATTGTCCAGTCCAATCAAATTGGAATAGGGGAGGCTAAAATGTACCTTGGAGTATTCCGCTTCACGGGAAACGTCTTCGCCTTGGAGTGTTCGGACCACAAAGTCCCCATTAATGTCCGGGAAATAGGTGTAGGGTTTGTCAAACCTATATTCATTGGTGAAGAGATAGTGGTTGTAGACCTGGCCCATTTCAATCCTGGAAATGGCAAATGTGGGGGATCGAAGATCTTTCGTATCAAAGTTCAGGAACTCGTTTCCACCAAAAAAGCTTGTCTCCTTGTCATATTTATAGACCAGTTCCGTGCCAATGGTAAATTGTGGCTTGATGTTGTATAGCGCCGTGGGCCAATGGTAATTTTGGAGAATGGTCACCTTGACTTCCTTTTTTGGATTTATCACTGGGAAACCCGATGTGTTGATGCTGAACTGCACCACTTGCTTTTCATTAAGGTAGTTGAAATCCCGTGATCTTTTAACAAGACCGCCAACCGTAACCGCATCACGGTACACCACAAACCGTCTGGAAAATTGAAGCTCCCCGTAGCTGTTGTAGATTTCCAGCACATAGTTTCCGCTCACCTTGAGCCGTACATTCTCGTTTGGAATGGTTAATCGGTAATTGGAATAGGGCTGAAGGGTGGTGTAACTGTTTTCGTAATCAATGATACGCTGGTTGTCTGCTCCGGAAAGATATTGTGATTTCAGCAATTGGGAAGGGGTCCAATCGTAATCGCAATGGATGATTTTGTAATAGTAATCCTGTTCTTTGGCGGTAAGGTCATCAAACTCCAAAGTCATGGATTCTCCCAGCTGAACAACTGGAAATTGGTCTTCCGTGGGACCTTTAAAGATGATGGTCTTGATGTTTTCGGGGGGATTGACCTCTTCCTGGACTTGGGCTAAAATGCTACCGGTCAAAAAAAGAAACAGAAAATGTTTGATCAAATAACGCATTTAGGGCATTTATTTTGGGTAAAGGTAAACAAAAACTGTGCCTTGGAAATTTAGCTCGACATAATCCCAATTTTATGGATAATAATTATGAAAACAATCCTTTAAGTACTAAATTTGCCAGCGATTTTGATAACAAAAGGTCTACAACAATATGTCTAAAGACATCCGGATTAGAAAGGGGTTGAATATCAACCTCGTCGGGGCAGCAGAGCAGACTACTTCCAAAGCCGTTACCAGTAACGTATATGCCCTGAACCTAGATGATTTCCATGGAATCACTCCAAAAATGTTGGTGAAACAAGGGGAAGAAGTGAAAGCGGGCGAGCCCCTCTTTTACAACAAGAACAAAGAGGAAATGCACTTTGTGTCCCCAGTGAGTGGTGAATTGGTAGAGATTGTCAGGGGAGCAAGGAGAAGGATTTTATCCCTAAAGATCCTTGCCGACAAAACACAGAATTATGTAATCAACAAAGTGCCCGAGCTTGATGCGGCAGATGGTCAGGTGATCAAGGATTTCCTTCTACAGTGTGGAGGGTGGCCTTTCATCAAACAGCGTCCGTATGATGTGATCGCCGATCCAGACATGACTCCCAAAGCCATTTTTGTTTCAGCGTATACCACGGCGCCTTTGGCCGCAGATGCGGATTATATCCTGAAAGACAAGGAAAAGGAGTTGCAAACAGCTGTTACGGCCCTTAGCAAACTGACCCCGGGTAAGATCCATGTTTCCATCGGAAAATCTAGCCGGTCTGCCTTTGCCAATGTCAATGGGATTGAATTGCATAGAATATCCGGACCACATCCTGCTGGATTGGTAGGAACGCAGATCAATAAAATAGATCCCGTTAACAAAGGTGAGGTCGTTTGGACCATTTCCCCGCAGGACATGGTCCTATTGGGTGAGCTGTTCCTTACGGGTAAGTTCAATGCGGAAAGGACTGTGGCACTCGCTGGTTCTGTGGTCAAAGCCCCAAAATATTACACGACTAAAATTGGTGCGGAGATTTCCACGTTCCTTTATGCAAGTGGTGTAACGGAGGAGCGGTATAGATTGATCAACGGAGATGTGCTTACGGGTGCCAAGACAAACACCGAAGGCTATCTGGGATTCTACAATAATACGGTAACGGCCATTCCAGAAGGTGACGACTACGAACTCTTTGGATGGACCAAGCCGGTTTTCAACAAAATTTCCACTACACGGGCATTGACATTTTCTTGGATGATGCCCAACAAGAAATATGACCTGGACACCAATACCAATGGAGAACACAGGGCTTTTGTGGTAACAGGTCAATATGAGGAAGTTTTCCCCATGGATATTTACCCGCTTCAGCTTTTGAAAGCCTGTATGGTGAAAGATTTGGACGAGATGGAACAATTGGGGCTGTATGAAGTGGCGCCTGAGGATTTCTCGTTGACTGAATTCGTATGCATATCAAAACAACCACACCAACAAATAATCAGGGAAGGATTGGATTTGTTGCAAAAAGAACTAGGATAATATGGGCATGAAAGATAAATTACATCAGCTTAAGCTTAAATATCAGGGCAAAAAAATGGCTCCGGCCTTCGGTGCTTTCCATACCTTTCTTTACACACCGAACGAAACAACACATTCCGGTGCACATGTAAGGGGTGCGGATGATTTGAAGCGTACCATGAACACGGTCATTATGGCCTTGGTACCCTGTTTGTTGTTCGGGATGTTCAATGCCGGATATCAGCACTATTCCGCGATCAATGGGTTTCCAGAGAGTTTCTCCCTTATGGATGATTTCTTGACCTGGAAGAACTTTTTGGTCGGTATCACTACCATTTTACCTTTGGTAATCGTATCCTATGGTATTGGCTTGGGTATTGAATTCCTATTTGCCGTGATCAAAGGTCACGAAGTGGAAGAAGGTTATTTGGTGACTGGTATGTTGGTGCCATTGATCGTTCCTGTGGATACCCCACTTTGGATGTTGGCCATTGCCGTTGCTTTTGGTGTGGTCATTGGAAAGGAAGTATTTGGAGGTACCGGGATGAATATTTTGAACCCCGCCTTGACCATCCGCGCCTTTTTGTTCTTCGCCTATCCAACATGGATGAGCGGGGATAAAGTGTGGGTACATGGTGCCGTTGAAAGAGCGGGTACACCTGATGCCATTTCCGGAGAGACCATTTTGGGATCATTGGCCCAAGGTTCAGATTACAGTTATTCCCTTTCCGATATGTTCTACGGGTTTATCCCTGGATCAGTAGGGGAAACTTCTACCTTTTTGATTTTATTGGGGGCATTGTTCCTCATGTTCTCCAAGATAGCCTCATGGCGTATCATTATAAGTGGTGTGATCGGTTCATTGGCCATGGGATTGATATTTAATGGGATTGTGGATGCCGGTTGGCTACCTGAATACAGCAAATTCTATACATTGATGAGCTTCCCTTATTGGCAACATCTGTTGGTAGGTGGATTGGCCTTCGGTATTGTATTTATGGCAACCGATCCGGTTACAGGTTCGCAGACCAATAGGGGAAAATGGATCTATGGTTTCTTGATCGGTTTCCTATCGGTAATGATCAGGGTGTTCAACCCAGGGTATCCAGAAGGGGTATTCTTGGCCATCTTGTTGATGAACGTATTTGCACCGACCATCGATCACTACGTGGTAAGGGGCAATATCAAAAAGAGATTGAGACGATTGAAGACAGCCACCATTTATCCAAAAGCTTCGGATGAGGTTGATTCATTAAAAACGGAAACAGCTTAATTATGGCAATCAATACAGAGAAAAATAGCTATACCGTAATCTTTGCAGTCCTAATGGTGATTGTGGTAGGTTCCTTGCTGGCCTTTGTGGCATCGGGACTTAAACCAAAGATTGTGGAAAACGAACGTTTCGAAAAGCAACAGAACATTCTTTATTCAATGGGAGTGGATGAGAACACAGGTGAAGGGGATGTGGCCTTTGTGCCAACCTCACAAGTGGAAGGTGAGTTCTCCCAATACATTACCAAGCAAATGGTGGTAACCGGTTCTACAGCCGAGGAAAGGGACAATGCTTATTTGATTGATGTTCAAAAGGAACTGGCCAAGGCCAAAAGCGGTGAAAAGGCTGAGCTTCCGTTGTTGATCGGAGAGAAAGACGGAAAGACCTTCTATATCATCCCCATGTT
>JAGQZL010000239.1 GCA_020434915.1 Allomuricauda sp.
GAAGAACGGTACGGGATTGTCTGCAAAAAGGTTTCCTTGCCCAATCATCCAGAGTCTGATGAAGAAATTGTGTCCCTGTACGAATCCCAAATCACTCCAAAAACCAAATTGTTGATGGTATGCCATATGGTGAATGTGACCGGACAGATTTTGCCCATTCGGAAAATTTGTGACATGGCACATTCGCATGGCGTGGAAGTTATGGTGGACGGTGCCCATTGTGTAGGACACATTAAGGTAGATTTGGCCGAATTAAATTGTGATTATTATGGTTCCAGCCTACATAAATGGCTCTGTGCCCCTTTAGGGGCAGGAATGCTCTATGTGGCAGAAAAGCATATCCCTAAAATTTGGCCCCTGTTCGCCGAACATGAAAGGGACAACACCAAAATTCGAAGGTTGAACCACACCGGAACCCATCCGGTGCACACCGATTTAACCATCAACGATTCGGCGGATTACTTGGAAATGATCGGGATGGAACGAAAAGAAGAACGTCTACGATTTTTACAACGCTATTGGAGCGACCCTTTGCGTGATGTGGAAAATGTGGTGATCAATACGCCCATAGAACCCCATCGAAGTTGTGGCATTGCCAATGTGGGGCTCAAAAACATGAAGCCTTCCGAAATGGCAAAGACCTTGTTGGAAGAGTTCAACGTTTGGACAGTGGCCATCGATTTTGAAAATGTACACGGTTGCAGGATCACACCCAATGTTTTTACCACCACGGATGAATTGGACCAATTCGTGGCTGCCATTAGGACCATGGCAAAACGGGTTTAGGTGCTTATGTAGTCCGCTAATTTTTCGGGTCCCTCCAGCAAGACTCTTACAATTTGTAGGGTACCGTCTGGTCTGGTATCAATATGCCATTTGATGAGCGAAATCTCCCCTTTTTCTATTTCAATGCCTGTGATGCTACGTGGGTGAACGCAACTTCCATCGTTGAACAGAGGGATTTGCCCTGGCTCGGGAAAGCGTGGTCTGTGAGTATGCCCAACAATGGTCATCAATAGATTTTTACTCAAGATCCACCGCTTGGTCCGTTTTTCTATCCTGATGAGTTCCTTGTAGTTTTTGGCAGGACTGGTAGGGTCGGCAATACCCACAACTTGGAGGGGTTTCCACAACACCCTCACCAAAAAACGACCGATACGCCAACAAACATAGTTCCACCAATCGGCTTGATGGCCATGGGTGAGAAAGATTTCCTGTTGGGTATCCTTATGCTTTAGAATAAGAGCTTCATGATAGGTAATCCCTTGAAAAAGTGCCTTGTCCGAACCATCAATGGGTTCAAAATAATGGGAAAGGTTTTTTTTGACGTATTCCGGATCTTTGTATACCATATCGTGGTTGCCCCACAGCATTTTGAGCCTGTTTTCCAAGTGGAAGCGTCTTAATAGCTGGTATACATTTTTATGGGCATCGAATATGGCTTCAAAACTGATGTTTTCCCAAAGCTCATCCCCATCCCCTAGTTCGTAATAATGGAACCCTTCACGATAGTAATGGTTCAGGGCATGGAAATAAATATTCCGGTTATTGGCAAAATCGTCCGCAAAACTGTTGTCCCCCCTGTGGCAATCACTGAAAAAAATAAACTTGGAGCTGTCATCAAAGGGGATGACAGCGGCATTGTTGTAGGCTCTGTCTAATCTTGTTGCGGAGGACATAGGTTGAATTTTGCTGGATATCCTTAAAAAAGGCAATTTATCCATAAAGATATCCAATACAAAAACAGCAATTCTACTTTTTGTAACTTTACGGGATAATTCTCGACTAATTTCGTGTATGGAGCACAACTACGATTTGGAAAGTCCTTTAGTGCAATTGGTCAGTTTCAATAAATTATTGGAACATTATGACGAGCAAACGCACAACCCCAATGTTTACTTGGCGGAGAGGGCAAAATATGTCCTTGAGGCACAAGCACCATATCCGGAGTTGCGAAAAGGATTCCAAGATTTGTCCTTGCTTGAAAAGCACAAGGATATCATCAAGATTATTTTGGAGGACACCTTTGCTCCCGTTCTCACTTTGAATGAGATCAAGACGGCCTCCACTCCTTTTGAGAATTTGGTTTTTAATTCCTCTGAGCGTTTTCAAAACATATTGAAAGATGCAGGGGAAGGGTTTGAATTGGAGATCAGTAATATACCCTCGGAGTTCAACTACATCATGCGGTGTACCGTGATTCTCAAATTCTATTATGGCTTTAATCTTGATTTTAAACGTCCCTTCTTTTATGATATTCCGGATGCCGATGGTGTGATGCACCGGTACCGTATTTTGTACAATGCGGATTTTATGGAAATCATTCCCACCGAGCAGGCAAAGGAAATATCGCAGGATGATGTGGATGAGCTTTTGGACAATTTCCACAATTTGGAGCTTTGGAAAGAGAAGATTCCACCTAACAGTTTCATTGCCAAAGGATTTGTGATCTCCAATATGTTCGATGTAACTGCCGAGCACTCCATTTCCGAAATCAAATCAACGTTGATTGGCCGGGCCCAAAGAGGCAAGGACAACTTTATGGAGAGTTTTCAGGACACCTTTAAGTCCCTGTTCAAGATCAAGGATATACAAGTAGGTTTTGCTGGATATGATGCCATCGCCAATAACTTTTTCAGGATCTACGGGAAAGGCATGGACAGTTTTATCCTGAACGGAAAAGATATTGAACCTTGCAACACTATGCTTTGCAATTATTCGCATGGCAGGTTGTTCAAGGAAAGCAAGTACTTCGCCATTTCCAATGTGGAAAAGTATTACAATAGGACCGAAGGGGAAGTACAGCCATACAAAAACTTGATGGATCAAGGGATTCGCAGTGCCATTTTAGCTCCTATTTCAGTTAATGGAAATTTATTGGGGGTTTTGGAGCTGGTTTCTGGCAAAGCCAATGAACTGAACAGTGTAAACGCCAACAAGCTGGATGATGTAATGCCTTATATTATTTCGGCAGTGATGCGTACCATTGAGGAAGAAGAGAACTTGATCGATGCCGTGATCCAGCATGAATGTACTTCGGTTCACCCGGCCGTATACTGGAAATTCCAAGAAGAGGCCAAGCATTTTATGATGAGTGAGATGGCTGGTCATCAACCAGTGTTCAGGGAAATTGTGTTCAAGGACGTTCATCCGCTTTATGGCCAAATCGATATCAAGGATTCTTCAAAAGAACGGAATCTTTCCATCCAGAAAGACTTGATGATCCAGCTTTCGGAAATCAACCAGGTCATGGGAGTAGCCTTGCAGAAATATGGACTTCCCATTTATGAAGAGTTGATATTCAGGGTTAAAACCTACCTTGATGAGGTCAAGGAGGCATTGTACACCCATACCGAACAGGCTGTTTTTGATTTTGTGAAGGAAGAGGTAGATCCAGTGTTCAAACATCTAAAGAAAGAAGATGGGGAAATTGCCGGACTTATTGGAACCTACGAACAGAAAATAGACAATTCCACAGAATCCTATTACGACCATCGGCGCAATTACGATGAAAGTGTGATGGAAGCGAACATGCAACTGGCTGCCGTATTGGATAAAAGACAGGAAGAGGCCCAAGAAATGTTCCCTCACTATTTTGAGCGGTATAAGACCGATGGTGTGGAACATAATATGTACATAGGCAGTTCCATTGCCAAAGACAGAAAATTCAATGAACTCTATTTAAGCAACTTAAGGCTTTGGCAGCTTCAGGTCATGTGCGAAATGGAGAACAAATACTATGAACTAAAGCCGAACCTACCCGTTCAGCTGGATGTAGCCTCTTTGGTTTTGGTATATAGCACCTCCCTATCCATTCGATTTAGAATGGACGAAAAACGATTTGATGTGGACGGCACCTACAACGCAAGGTACGAGGTTATCAAGAAACGAATCGACAAAGCTTACATCAAAGGCACCAATGAGCGTTTGACCCAAAAAGGAAAATTGGCCATTGTGTATTCCCAACGTAAGGAAGAAAGGGAGTATATGCGATATATCCGTTTTCTAAAAGCCAAAGGGTATTTCACCAATAACATTGAAGTGGTAGAGTTGGAAGGTCTTCAAGGAGTGTCTGGGTTGAAGGCGATAAGGGCAGAAATCCTCTATAAAAAGGATGAACGTTCCGAACGCACCTACACCTATGATGATTTAATGGAGGAGTTGAAAAAGTAACGCCCTTCTTAAAAGGTTAGCCTTTCTGGGCCAAAGAACCGGAAAGCAATTCCAAAGGCCAGTACAGAAATAATCATACCCACCATAAAAATGTTGTAGGTAATCCGAAGTATCTTGTATTTTTTGTTCAGCACCAACCCCAAATAATAGAGATCCTTGGTAAGGGAGGAATACACATATTCCTTGTCCCTGATGAGTTCCTGAAGTGCCCATTCATATTCATCCAGTTTCATTTTATGAAAATTGCCGAAGAACAATAAATTGACCCTTTTTTGTTCAACATCTTCCTTGGTAAACTTACCGCTGGTAATGTTTGGGCGGGTTGCCAGTACGGACAAGGTCATGGTCACAATGCTAAAAAGGATCAAAATCAATGTCGGATAGATCAAGTATGTATTGGAGGGATTGTCCAATTTGGTAAGCAAGTTGGCCAACACCAACGAAATGATAATAGCATTCACTGATAACAAAATATTGGCTTTGG
>JAGQZL010000023.1 GCA_020434915.1 Allomuricauda sp.
TGGGAACAGAGACCATGACCCTGAGTGATTATGATGCTGAGGATGGTTGGAGCGGACATAGATCCACTAAGGCTTGGTACGGCCTGTTCAACGATGGGGATTTGGCCAATAGTACAGATGACAGGGCAGCATTGTTCTGGACGGAAGGCCATAGCTATGAAATGACCGACTATAAGAAATGGACGGATGGGTATCCCTCTATAAAATTCAGAAATACTTTCTTTTATGGTACGTCAAGCCCAACGTATTTTTCTAGCACCGATTTTCCTTTGTTCCGGTTGGCGGATGCATATCTAATGTATGCGGAATGTGCAATCAGGGGTGCTTCGGGCACAAGCATGTCCACAGCTTTGGGCTATGTCAATGCTGTACGCAACCGTTCCAATGCGAGTTCTGTTGCCCAATCAGATCTTACCCTTGATTTCATTATGGATGAAAGGGGAAGGGAACTCAACCTCGAAGGACATAGGCGAAGTGATTTGATTCGCTTTGGAAAGTTTACGGGAAGCAGTTACCTATGGCCATGGAAAGGAAATACCTTGAACGGTACTTCCATACCTGACACCTATAAATTGTTCCCTATTCCATTGACCGCATTGGAGGCCAATGAAAATCTAACTCAAAATCCAGGATACTAATTAAAACGACTCTCATGAAAAATATAAAATCTTTAATAACAAAAGTCTTAGGGGTGGTAACGGCCCTGACCCTTTTCACCGCATGTGAAAATGATGACCTTGTACCAGAATTTACACTTCAGGCCGCTTCGGAAAATGTGGCGTTCCAGAATACATTCTTGGCGGAATACCTGCTTTCCAGCGAAACAGGCAATAACATAGCGGAACGTTTTGTGTGGAACGGGGTTGATTTCGGGGTGCCCACAGAGGTTTCCTACCAATTGGAAGGTTCCATTTCTGAAAACTTTGATGCAGAATCTGATTTTGAATATGATTCAGGAACCCTTACAGAGACCAATGCATCTGTGACCATAAAGAATCTTTTGGCCATGGCCGAAGGTTTGGAATTGGATGATGATCCGTCAACCACTGATTCCGAAGGGAACCCCAACAATACAGGTACGGTTTATTTCAGGGTTACCGCTTTTCCAGGGAGTGGAGCAGGAGCAGATGCCGTAGCTACCGTATCCGATGTGGCCCAGCTGACCATTACCTTGGTGGAGAAATCCGATGAAGGTGGTTCTGGAATACAGGTTTCTACTTGGGGAGTCGTAGGTTCAGGTTATAATGATTGGGGTGGTGCCGGACCAGATGCACCATTCTATACTACTGGTACAGATGGTGTCTATGTGGCTTACGCAAACCTTTTGGACGGAGAAATCAAATTCCGTGAGAACAACGATTGGACCAACAACTTTGGTGATACCGGAGCAGATGGAACCTTGGATGCCGGAGGAGACAACATTGTTGTAACTGCTGGGGATTATAAGATTACCTTGAACTTTAACGACAACACCTATACCATTGAAGCATATTCTTGGGGTGTTGTGGGATCAGGATACAATGATTGGGGAGGAGCTGGTCCAGATGCCAAATTCTTCTATGATTATACAACAGATACCTTTAAAGTAGGGGTTAAGTTGATAGATGGTGAAATCAAGTTTAGGTTGAACAACGATTGGGGAACCAACTATGGAGATTCAGGTGCTGATGGTACCTTGGACAATGGTGGCGATAATATTGTTGTAACCGCTGGTTTCTATATGATCACGTTGGACTTCAATGCAGGAACCTATACTATGGAAGCTGCAAACCTATGGGGTGTTGTGGGATCAGGATACAATGATTGGGGAGCAACCCCAGATTTCATCTTCACTGAAGTCAATCCGGGTATTTGGATTGCCGAGAATGTAGAACTGATTGATGGTGAGATCAAGTTTAGGATCAATGAGGATTGGGGTACGAACTATGGTGATACCGGCGCAGATGGAACCTTGGATGATGGAGGGGACAACATCGCTGTTACCGCTGGAACCTATACCATCACATTGAATTTGACGGAAGGGGAAACCCCTACCTATTCGCTTGTTTCAAGATAAGCGAAATGTAAAGAATTGGAATTTGGATAAAGGGGAACGGCTTAGCCGTTTCCCTCTATTTGTAAAAATATACTATGAAGAAACTTTACTTGATTTTTGGGTTGTTTCTATGGTCGCTGGCCTCTTGGTCCCAGGTTACCATAACACCATATCCATTTTCTGTAGGCGAGGAAATTACCATCACCGTGGATGCTAACAGCGGCGATACGGATTGCAACGGGTTTTCCAATCCATCAAAGGTGTATCTCCATTCGGGAATAGGAACGGACGTAGACCAATGGGGCTATTCCGTGGTGGGCAACTGGGGACAGGATGATGGTATCGGACAAATGACCAGTAATGGAGATGGGACCTGGAGCATCACATTTGTGCCCGAAGATTATTATGGACTGACTACGGAGCAGGCAGCCAATGCCACTAAAATGGGGATGGTGTTTCGGAATGAAACTGGCTCCCAAGAATTCAAGGATAATGGCTGCAATGACTTCTATTTTGATGTAGGCAGCTTCCAAGTACAGCTCAACAGCCCAACGGAAAATCTGACACTGTTATCGCCAGGTGAAAGCTTGTCCATTTCGGCCACGGCTTCCCTCGATGCCGATTTTACCCTTACTGCCAATGGTAGTCTTTTGGATAGTGCCAATGGTACAACCACCTATACCTTCAACCATACCAATATTACCGAAAATACACAGTATGTTTTGGAAGCTACCAATGGAACAGATGTGGTTACCAGAAACTTTATGGTGGTGGTCAATGTGGTGGAAGAAGCAGTACCCGATGGCATGCTGGATGGAATCAATCTAGATCCTATGGATGATACCCAGGCCACCTTGGTCCTGTATGCCCCTGGAAAACAAGTGGTGCATTTGATCGGGGATTTCAACAATTGGACTTTGGATGATAATTATTTATTGAAAAAAGATGCTGCACAAGATAGGTTCTGGATAGAGCTTACAGGTCTAACTCCCCAATTCAACCACATGTACCAATATGTGGTAGATGGTGAAATTACCGTTGCCGATCCATATTCCACCCTAATCTTGGATGAGAACAACGATACGTATATTAACAATGTCACGTTTCCTGATTTGCCAGCCTACCCAAGTGGGGAAACCAATCATGCGGTGACCCTTCTTCGGACAGGAGATCCGGAATATGGTTGGGCAAATATCAACTATTCCATTCCCTCCAAAACAAATTTGGTCATTTACGAACTTTTGATCCGGGATTTTGATGAACTACACAGTTTTGATGCTGTTCGTGATCGTTTGGACTATCTACAGACCCTTGGGGTAAATGCTATTGAGCTGATGCCTGTTTCCGAATTTGATGGGAACGAGAGTTGGGGATACAACCCATCCTTCCACATGGCATTGGACAAGTATTATGGTACTCCGGATGCCCTAAAGGCGCTCATAGATGAGTGCCACGGAAGGGGTATGGCCGTAATCTTGGATGTGGTCTACAACCATGCTACGGGCCAGAATCCTTACTACCGACTTTGGAACACCGATAATGGAGGTTATGGAGGGCAAGCGAGTAATGACAGTCCTTTTTTCAATCCGGTGGCCACCCATACCTATAGTGTGTTCAACGATTTTGACCATAGTCAGCAAGCTACACGGGATTATGTAAAACGTACCGCACAATATTGGATGAACGAATTTAAAGTGGATGGATTCCGTTGGGATTTGACCAAAGGGTTCACGCAAAATTGTACCTCCTCCGATGAGGGCTGTACGGGAAGCTACCAAGCCGATCGTGTGGCCGTGCTTAAAGAATATGCTGATTACCAGTGGGAGGTAAACCCTGACTTTTATGTCATTTTTGAACATTTGGGAACCAACGCGGAAGAAACAGAATGGGCTGAATATCGACTGGATGAAGGCAAAGGGATTATGCTTTGGAACAATCTGAACGGTGTTTATAACGAAGCCACCATGGGTTGGAACGATAACTCGGATTTTTCACAAGTATCCTATTTGGAACATAATTGGACGGTACCTTCAAACATTGCATACATGGAAAGCCATGATGAGGAGCGATTGATGTTCAAAAACCTCAATTATGGTAATTCATCAGCGGATTATGATATCCAGACACTGTCAACCGCTTTGGGTCGTATGGAATTGGCAGGAGCTTTTTATTTCACCGTTCCTGGACCCAAAATGATATGGCAATTTGGGGAATTGGGCTATGATATTTCCATCGACCAAAATGGAAGAACGGGCAACAAGCCTATTTTATGGGAATATTTTGATCAAGCAGATAGAAAAGCT
The DNA here is from genome assembly GCA_020434915.1 of Allomuricauda sp. GTDB lineage: Bacteria > Bacteroidota > Bacteroidia > Flavobacteriales > Flavobacteriaceae > Flagellimonas. Next base: position 4,339 of record JAGQZL010000023.1, read on the forward strand.
ATTTATAATACTTGGTCCAATTTGAACAAGTTGGCTGTAAACGAACCAATTTTTGAAACAGCAAGCTTTACTCTGAATGTAGGAAATACCAATGGGCTTAAGACTATTCATTTAACAGATGGTACTGCGGATGAAAATGGGATAAAATACGTGACCATCATTGGAAACTTTGGGGTGGAGCCTCAAGAGATAGACCCAGCTTTCCAGGAAATTGGAGTTTGGTATGAGTTTTTGAACAACAACCTGAAACATGTGGTACCGGATGTGAATGAACCCATAACACTTGCTCCCGGGGAATTCCGCATTTTTGGTAACAATCCAAGTAGTCTCTTTCCAGACCTTAATCCACCAGACGAAGATTCTGATGGAGTGGTGGATGCCAATGACCTTTGTCCCAATACTACCTTGGGGGCAACCGTGAACGTGGATGGTTGTGAGGTATTCTCCCTGTCCGAGGATAATTTCAGCATTTTGACTTCCAGTGAAACCTGCATCGGAAGTAACAATGGCAGTATTTCAATAACTGCGGTAGAGGCATTGTCCTATACGGCGACGCTTTCTGGAGGTGGAACTGCATCCCAAGAATTTACAGATTCAGTTCAATTTGAAAACTTAGAGGCAGGATCGTATGATGTTTGTATTACCGTTGTGGGGCAATCTGGTTATGAGCTGTGTTTTGAACTTACCATTGGCGAACCACTTCCTTTATCTGTCTACTCAGATTTGAATAGGGATACCAATTTCCTCTCCCTGGAACTTGAAGGAGGGGATTTTTACAAGGTGCAATTGAACGATCAAATAATCTTGACTGATAAAAGTTCACTTACCTTAAAACTGGAGCAATCTGTGAACAAATTGGTGGTGAGTACGGATATGGACTGTCAAGGTAGTTTTGAGGAAACACTGCTATTGACCGATAAGGCTTCCGCCTATCCCAATCCAATGATCAATGCAGGAACGGTATCCATAGATCTAGGGATGGACATAACAGTTCCCTTGACGCTTCAAGTATATGATCTAAATGGAAGGATGCTGTATGCAACCCAAACAGAGGCGAGTTACGGAAAAATGGATGTAGACCTATCTTCCTATTCCAATGGAATGTATTTGGTGAAAGTACAAGGGAAGGGTGTTTCCCATGAATTCAAAATTATTAAGCAATGAAGACGCTGAACAAATATATGTACTTGTTGGCCGTACTGCCTTTTTTGTCCTGTGGCGGCGGTGGAGGCGATGACCCAGAACCCAAACCGAACGTGCCCGATCCATCGGCCGCGGCTTTGGTGTTTCCAGCGAATAATGAGGAATGCAATGAGGGAACTATCCTGTCAGAAGAAGAAAGCCAAGTGACCTTTGAATGGGGCGCATCTGAAAACACCGATAGTTACACCTTAAAGTTGAAGGATTTGGAGTCAGGTTCGGAAAGTTCCACGAATACAACCAGCACAGAATTGCGGTTGACCATAAAAAGGGGCAATGCCTATTCATGGTCCGTGGTATCCAAGGCCAATGCTACAACGGCAACTGCGGAAAGTGATACATGGAGATTTTATAATGCAGGTCCGGCCATAGAGAATTATGCGCCTTTTCCAGCTTATGATCCTTCTCCAGCTATGGGAGTAGCTGTCAATGCGGGCGCTTTGACCTTGGGGTGGGAGGCAACCGACTTGGATGGAGAGGAGCTTGGCTTTGCTATTTATTTGGGCACGGCCACCCCACCAACAACACTTTTGGGCGAGACAGATACCAATAGCTATACGACGACCGTAAACACTAACACCGTTTACTATTGGAGAATTGTTAGTACCGATACCTCGGGTAATAGTTCCCAATCAGAAATTTTCGAGTTCAGGACCAATCCATAGGATTGTTTGGTTTGGTCTTTGAGGTTTGTAGTTAGGAAAATAGGGGCTTTGCCCCTATTTTTTTATGAAAAGATTACAGTTTTATTATTGTAGACCATGGTTTTTCGGGCTACATGAAGTTGAACGGCCCTAGAGAGTACAAAACGCTCCAAGTCCCTCCCTTTGGCAATAAAATCCTGCACGGAATGCGTATGGGACACGGTAGTCACATCCTGCTCAATGATGGGGCCGGCATCAAGATCGGCTGTAACATAATGACTGGTAGCCCCAATGATCTTTACGCCACGTTCAAAAGCGGCATGGTAGGGTTTGGCTCCCACAAAAGCAGGTAGGAACGAATGGTGGATATTGATAATTTTCTGCGGGTACACATCAATGAGTCTTTGGGAAACAATCTGCATGTACCTTGCAAGTACAATAAAGTCCACACGGTGTTCCTTTAAAAGATTTAGCTGTTCCTCTTCGGCGTATGATTTAGTTTCCTTGGTCACGGGAACATGAAAAAACGGAATGTTGAACTGTTCTGCAACATATTCCAAATCCTTGTGGTTGCTCAAGATGAAGGGGATGTCAACCCTCAATTCCCCAGAATTGTATCGGCTCAACAAATCGTAAAGGCAATGATTGTATTTGGATACGAACAAGGCCATTTTGGGTTTGTATTCATCGGTATGGATATCCCATTCCATGTTGAACTTTGTGGCCAACTCCGTCTCAAATTGACACTTGAAACTTTCAATTTCGATTTCAGAATCAAACTCACTTTGAATACGCATGAAAAATACCCCGGCCTGTTTGTCCACATGTTGATCCAGATAGACCACGTTCCCATCCTGTTGGTGAATAAAAGTGGTAACAGAACGAATAATGCCGGATTGGTCTGGGCAATGGATAAGAATGGTAATTTTCATACGTTGGTTTTGTGGGGTTAAAATTATGGCATTCGGAATGGTAAGCCCAAGGAGGGCTTATTTTTTGTAAAATTCGAATCAAAACACAATTTGACTTGCATTTTCCGTAAATTGCAGCCTCAAATAAGACCTTTTATTGCAGATGGAACAAACACCACCTTACAAACCCAAGCATAAAATCAGGATTGTGACCGCAGCTTCCCTATTTGATGGGCATGATGCAGCCATTAATATCATGAGAAGGATCATCCAGGCCACTGGTGTTGAGGTGATTCATTTGGGCCATGACAGAAGCGTGGCCGAAGTGGTGGATTGTGCCATTCAAGAAGATGCCAATGCCATAGCAATGACTTCCTACCAAGGAGGACACAACGAATACTTTCGCTATATGTTCGATTTGCTCCAGGAAAGAGGGGCAGGGCATATCAAAATTTTTGGTGGCGGAGGAGGAGTGATTCTTCCAGAGGAAATCAAGGAGTTGATGGAGTATGGTATTGAACGGATTTATTCTCCGGACGATGGAAGGGAAATGGGATTGCAGGGAATGATCAACGACTTGGTACAACGATGTGACCGTGCCGTTCCCGATTTGGAGTTTCCAAAACAGAAGACGCTGGACAAGCTGCTTGATGAAAGGAACCCGAATACCTTGGCCCGATTGATTTCCCTAGCGGAAAACCGACACGAAGCCTTTGAAAAGTTCCAACATGAAATTGAAGGTAGACAAGGGAATGTACCTGTTCTTGGGATTACCGGAACCGGCGGGGCAGGTAAGTCAAGTTTGGTGGATGAACTCGTCCGTAGATTTTTAATCGATTTTCCAGACAAACATATTGGTATCATTTCAGTGGATCCCTCCAAACGCAAAACAGGTGGGGCATTGCTCGGTGATCGGATTCGGATGAATGCCATCAACAATGAAAGGGTGTACATGCGTTCCTTGGCCACCCGACAATCCAACTTGGCATTGTCCAAACACGTGGCAGAAGCGGTTCAAGTACTTAAAGCGGCACATTATGACCTTATTATTTTAGAGACTTCGGGAATTGGCCAATCGGATACCGAAATTTTGGAGCACAGTGATGTTTCCCTCTATGTGATGACTCCCGAGTTTGGGGCGGCCACCCAATTGGAGAAAATAGACATGCTGGATTTTGCAGATGTGGTTGCCATTAACAAATTTGATAAGAGAGGGGCTTTGGATGCTCTTCGGGATGTGAAAAAACAATACGCCCGCAACCATGGATTGTGGCATTCCAATGAAGACGAACTCCCCATTTTTGGAACTATCGCTTCGCAATTCAATGATCCGGGGATGAACAATCTGTATAAAAAGGTAATGGATACCTTGGTGGAAAAAGCAGGTTCCCAATTGACCTCAACCTTTCAAGTATCCCAAGAAATGGCCGAAAAAATCTATGTGATTCCCCCTGCCAGAACCCGATACCTTTCAGAAATTTCGGAGAATAACCGGGCATACGATGCCAAAGCTCAAGACCAAGCCAAGGTTGCACAAAAACTGTATGGAATTTGTTTGACCATCGCCTCTGTCTTGGGAGTTGATGAAAAAGACATTGAAAGACAACTGTTGGATAAAACAGGTTTGAACGAGGTTGCAATCAATTCGTTGGTAAAAAGTGAGGCATCCAAAGAATTGGTGTCCTTGCTCATCAAGGAGTTTGATAAGGTCAAGATGCATTTGTTGCCACAACATTGGGATGCCGTTATCAAATGGAAGGAAAAGGTTGCCAATTACAAATCCGAGGTTTATTCCTTCAAGGTTCGTGACAAGGAAGTCAAGATCAAAACGCATACGGAGTCACTTTCGCACAGCCAGATTCCAAAAGTGGCTTTACCTAAGTATAAGGCGTGGGGAGATGTACTTCAGTGGATACTGCAAGAAAACGTTCCCGGGGAATTTCCGTATACGGCTGGTCTGTATCCTTTTAAAAGGGTAGGTGAAGATCCAACCCGCATGTTTGCAGGAGAAGGTGGCCCTGAGCGGACCAACAGACGATTCCATTATGTGAGTATGGATATGCCGGCCAAACGTTTGTCAACAGCATTTGATTCGGTTACCTTATATGGCAATGATCCCGACCATAGACCAGATATTTACGGAAAAATTGGAAACGCCGGGGTTTCCATCTGTTGTTTGGATGATGCCAAAAAACTGTATTCCGGGTTTGATCTTAGTGACCCAATGACCTCGGTGAGTATGACCATTAATGGTCCAGCCCCTATGTTATTGGGCTTTTTCATGAATGCTGCCATCGACCAAAACTGTGAGAAGTATATCAAGGAAAATGGAATCGAGGCCGATGTGGAGCAAAAGATAGCATCCATTTTTAAAAAGAAAGGGATGCAACGGCCCACGTATCTTGGGGAACTTCCAAAAGGCAACGATGGGTTGGGATTGATGCTCTTGGGTGTTACAGGAGATCAAGTGCTACCAAAAGAAGTCTATGAAAAAATAAAATCCGAGACCTTAAGTCAGGTACGCGGAACAGTACAAGCGGATATCCTGAAGGAGGACCAGGCACAGAACACCTGCATTTTTTCAACGGAGTTTGCCTTGAGGTTAATGGGTGATGTACAGGAATATTTTATTGGGCAAAACGTTCGAAACTTTTACTCAGTTTCCATTTCAGGATACCACATTGCTGAGGCAGGGGCCAACCCCATTACCCAATTGGCCTTTACCCTTTCCAATGGATTCACATATGTGGAATACTACTTGAGCAGGGGAATGGACATCAATAAGTTTGGCCCTAATCTTTCCTTCTTTTTCTCTAATGGGGTAGACCCGGAATATGCGGTAATCGGTAGAGTGGCCCGAAGGATTTGGGCCAAGGCACTTAAGGAAAAATATGGTGCCAATCCAAGGGCGCAGATGCTCAAATACCATATTCAGACCTCAGGAAGGAGTTTGCATGCCCAAGAAATAGATTTTAATGATATCCGTACGACTCTTCAAGCATTGTACGCGATTTACGACAACTGTAATTCCTTGCATACGAATGCCTATGACGAGGCCATCACAACACCAACAGAAGAATCGGTTCGTAGGGCCATGGCCATCCAGTTGATCATCAACAAGGAATTGGGATTGGCCAAAAATGAAAACCCGATCCAAGGATCGTTCATTATTGAGGAGTTGACCGATTTGGTGGAGGAAGCGGTTTTGATGGAATTTGATAGGATTACGGAACGCGGAGGAGTGTTGGGTGCCATGGAAACCATGTACCAGCGTTCCAAGATCCAAGAAGAGAGCCTGCACTACGAAACCTTGAAGCATTCCGGTGAATATCCGATTATCGGGGTGAATACTTTTTTGAGTTCCAAAGGGTCCCCAACTATTTTGCCGGCCGAAGTAATTAGAGCCACAGAGGAGGAAAAAGAGAATCAGATTAAGACTTTACAAAGTTTGCAAGAACGGGAAAACGGAAGGGCCGAAGAGCAATTGAAAGGCTTGCAGCAAACTGCCGTCAACAATGGGAACATTTTTGAAAAAATGATGGAAGTGGCCAAATATTGTTCATTGGGACAAATAACCCAAGCCTTGTTTCAGGTAGGCGGACAATATCGTAGAAATATGTAAATCGGATTAATCGTCGTTGCGGTTCATCAAGGATTTTCTCCATTTTTTGAAGGTAATCCTAAAAATCCTGATTTCCTTGCGAAGAAGGTTCAGGTATTCTTTTTCCTTTACACCATCCCTTTCCAATCCATTGCAATAGGCCAAAATATTTCTGGTCATAATGTTCACATAGGAAAGGCTTCTCATGCGAACTGAATGGGAATTGCTCAAGGCTGCTTGTTCCACTTCTTTGGTGATTAAATCTGCATCGGCCAACAGGGAACGGGAGATATCATCACGGAAGCAATCTATTTTACGTAAAGAAAGGATTTCCTTATTGTGAGAGAAATAAGAAGCAACGGCCTCACTCAAGTCACGAAGGGCCAGTGATTTACGGTATACAACCAAGGAATTTAGAGAATTTCTCTCCATTTTTCAAAAGCAATTTTGTACAATAAAATTACGCACGAACCAAAAATTCTTACTTTTGTTAGTAAAGTAAAATGATTGTTTTGCTTTTGAAAATAAAAATTATCTATAAATTTTATTTAAAAATGAAAATAGATGATCTTAACTGGCAGATACTGGGTCAATTGCAGCGGAATGCAAGGGAATCATTTGCCAATATAGGAAGAAAGGTGGGGTTGACACCTCCTGCGGTGGCAGAGCGTGTTAAGAAGATGGAAGATTTGGGTGTCATTGAAGGATACAGGACAACCATTTCCTATGTGCATGCTGGTCACCAATTAAAGGCCATCATCATGCTACGGGCCTTTATGGGAAAACTAAAACCCTTTCTGGATAAGGTGAAAACCTTTCAGGAAGTGGTCAATTGCTACCGAATCACTGGAAATGAGAATATCATCATGGAAGTGGTGTTGCGGGACCAGTCGCATTTGGAAAAATTCATTGATGAGCTCATTGTTTATGGGGAGTGTAGAACGCACATTGTACTATCAAACATTGTGGCGCATGCACCTATAAAAAATAGTAAGGCGATGAAGTAGAAAATCCATTAATTTTAAGGTATGTTACCATCTTTTTGGCTAGGTTTTTGTGATATGATTGCTATGAAAAAAATCCAACTATTTGTGATTCTTTCCCTCTTGGGAGCTACCTCCGTTTTTTCACAACAAATGGTACTTAAAAAAGGAGAGATTATAGAGGCATTGCCTGTCCAAGATTCTACCGACCAATCATTTTCCCTCTATTTACCTACTGATTTCAGCACTAGTGAAAGATGGCCCCTATTGGTCATTTTCAATTTTGATGATAAGGAAAAGCAAGCCATGTCCATGTTTGTCCATGCGGCTGAAAAGGAAGGGTATGTCCTTGCGGCACCTAAATTGGTTGATAGTCTTTCCTTAACCGATAATATGTTGGCGACCAGTAAAGTGATTGAAAAAGTCACTAATATCTTACCTGTAAGCGATGATAGATTGTATGTGGCCGGACAATCTAGGGGAGGAAGGTTTGCCAGCCTGGTGCCTTTGCTCATCAAAGGGGTAAAAGGAACAATTTCCATTGGGGCGTCCCTGGCCAACCGGGATTTGTTGAATGTGAAGGAGCCTTTTCATTTTATCGGGATGGTGAGCAGGAACGATTTTAATTATACGGCCATGCTCACGGATGCAAAATTGTTGGACAAATTGAAATTTCCAAATCAGGTATTGTTGTACGAGGGAAATAAAGATTGGCCAGACTTGATATATATGGAAAAGAGCTTGCAACTCTTCACCTTGGATGCCATGGGCAGAAAATTGATTCCGAAGGATTCTATCTACGTGGCGAATGCGTATAGGGAGGATCTTGCCAAGGTAAGTCAGAAGCTATCTTCTGGCGACCTGTTGTGGGCGGAGCAATATATGACCGAAATGATGTCCATCTATGGGGCACATCAAAATTTGGATTCTTTGAGAACGGTTCAGAAGGAACTTCGAAAAGACAAAGAGTTCCGGTCGTTGAAACGTTCGGAAAATGCCGCTTTTTTGAAAGAATCCATTTTAAAGGAGGACTATCAATATTATATGGAAGAGGATGTGTACACCCATAACTTCAATAATTTGGGTTGGTGGACCTATCAAATGGGTGAAATCCAGAAGTTTATTTCCGGGAACAATCTCTACGAAAAGCAAATGGGAAATCGATTGTTGGGATTTGTCAACGCCTTAACGGAGGACAACATTGACATTATTCAAACGGAAGAAGTGTTGGATGAGGATGCCTTGGCGCTTTTGTTTATGTTGAAAACTATCCTGGAACCCGATAATTTTGAATACTATCTGAAAACTATTTCGCTCAGTGCCAAGAATGAAGACTACGGAACATCCCTGTTCTATTTGGAAGAGGCCCTTAAGAAAGGATTTAAGGATAAGGAAAAATTATACAGTCTTGAGGGAACAGCGTTGTTTCGAATTACGCCGGAGTTCAATGAGCTGGTTTCCAAATATCTAAAAGATGCTCGATACGACATCGACCAAAATTGAATGTTCCTCCTTATTTTTGAACAAAATCCATAACATGAAATATGTATTCCTGCTTTTTGTCCTGCCCTTGATTTCCTGTGGGCAAGGGAAAAAATATCATGATGAACAGGGAGAAGTTCCCAAATCAGCTTTGGTGGCAGATGTTTTGAAATTCCAGGATGAACTCAATGAAAGTTATAGAGACCCGGATGAATCCCCTTTGCCGGACAAATACCGAAAGAACTTTGAAGGATTGGATTTTTTTGATCCGGATACTACCTATGTGGTAAAGGCGAAATTTGTACGTACGCCGGATGCCAAACCCTTTTTGATGCCTACTACAACTGATAGAAAGTCAAGGGAGGTGGTCTATGGTATTGCCCATTTTACCCTTAATGGTGTAACCCATCAATTAGAGGTTTACCAAAATTTGGATTTGATAAAACAAGAAGAATATAGGGATTACCTCTTTTTGCCTTTTTTGGATGAAACCAATGGGGATGAAACCTACGGGGGAGGAAGATATATCGATCTCTCCATTCCGGAGGGGGATACGTTGGTGATTGACTTCAACAAGGCCTATAATCCGTATTGTGCCTATAGTAAAAAGTACTCCTGCCCTCTAGTGCCAAGGCAAAACTATTTGAGAACTAAGGTGAGAGCAGGAGTGAAAACTTTTCATAAGGACTAAAAAAAGCCTTGATCCATGTGGATAAGGCTTTTTATGGTGTTCATGTATAGCTTCTAAAAAGAATAGATTGCAGCGAATAGAAAGGAGGCCAAACTTTTGGTCGGGGCCAGGTCGTTGTCAATAAAGGCTTCCTCTGCGGAACTGTCCAATCTAATTTCTGGTTTCAAGATCAAATCACCAATGGTGGCACTACCGGTCAAGGTAAGGGCCAGTACACTTCCATCGCCATCAATATCGGAACCTATTCCAGTGGAATTACCCAAAAAGTCTCCGGTCATGAAATACTCACCGCGAAGTCCAAGGCTAAATGTTTCTGAAACGGCATATTGTGGGTAAAGGGCCACACCGGTAAAGGAACCTCCGTCATCCTCCAAGCTGAAGTGGGCCGCGTTGATACCTAGGAAAAACTCTTCGGAAAGGTCAAAACCACCGGTGTAATCAATTTCAAATCCGCCTTGGCTGTACAAAAAGTTCAAGAACTGACCGGAATAACCCAATTGTGCACCCACGGCATAATCACCTGTTGGGTTGAACTCTGTCAAATCCGTAGGGTTCATCACGGCCACCATGGCAGACCAATCGTTCCCAAGATCAAAATCTGCCTTCAAACCTGTATGGCTGAACGGGCCATAGGAGAATAGATAGGAAGTACTGTAATTGAAATTGGCTACAGGAGAGATTACTTCATATCCCAAAAAGGTATTGAAGTTACCAAAGGTAAGGGTCACATCATCGCTTACGTTCCAGTAAACATACAGCTGGTTTACAATATCGCCGGTGGCAGAATACATGGGAGAGGCAAAAATGGCGTCCGTTCCACGAGGACCAAAGACCAAATCGGCCACAAATCCAACTTTTTCACCTTCATAGGCAGCGATAACGTTGGCCATACCCAGTGAGAATCCAGGCAGGTTAGCAAAAGAAGACCCGGGAGCAATGGCATCCTCATCGTTTGGAGCAGTCAGGTTGGCTCTGTAATATGCATCTACTGATCCACTTAGGCTAAATTTTGGTTTGGTTTCCTCTTCCTGCCCAAAAGCAGAAATTGTTAGCATTGAAACTATGGCAATGGCCAAATTTTTTCCGAAATTTGTATTTATAATCGTTTTCATATCTAATCATTTTGAGTTGTCCTTTTGGGACAATTAGTTGTTTAATTGTGAGTTTGATTGAAAAGGTTATCAACGGAGCGTTTGGCAGAACGCTCCGTTTTCTTTTCTGTTTGTGAGTTTAATTGTTTTGTGAGGAAATATGCTCAGGATAGCATTCCACTCCGTGTTCATGAAGGTCAAGACCATCGATTTCTTCTTTCTCGGATACTCGAAGACCAATAGTTTTCTTCAAAATAAAGAGTACAACGAAGCTGGCCAATGCGGCCCATAGGATATAGGCAAGTGAGCCATAGGTCTGTACCCAAAGCAGTTTTCCGCCTCCACCGTAGAAAATACCACCATCCAAGGCAAAGAATCCTATCAATACGGTACCTAGGAAACCGCATACTCCGTGCACGGAGATAGCTCCCACTGGGTCATCGATCTTTAATTTTTTATCAATGAATTCAATGGACAATACTACTACCACACCACAAATAAGACCAATGGCCAAGCTACCGAACGCGCTAACTGCACCACAACCTGCGGTGATGCCAACCAAACCGGCCAAGGCACCGTTCAAGGTCATGGAAATATCAGCTTTTCCGTATTTGATCCATGTAAAGAAAAGGGCGGCAATGGCACCTGCAGCGGCAGCCAAGTTGGTGTTGATGATTACACCGGCGGCACCAACGGTGTCGTCACCTCCCCAGGCTAATTGAGATCCACCATTGAATCCAAACCATCCCAACCATAGGATGAATACCCCAAGGGCGCCGAACATCATATTATGTCCTGGGATAGCTTGGGCTTTTCCATCTACGTATTTTCCAATTCTAGGTCCAACCAAGATGGCGGCAACCAAAGCGGCTGCACCTCCTACGGCATGAACCACGGATGAACCAGCGAAATCAACGAAACCGGCAGTGTTCAACCAGGCATCATCATCAAATGGCCAATACCAGCTTCCGGAAATTGGATAGATGATGGTGGTGAGCACCGCGGAGAAGATCAAATAGGTGGAGAATTTGGTTCTTCCGGCAATGGCTCCTGATACAATCGTGGCAGCGGTTGCGCAGAAAACGGTTTGGAAGAAAAGGTTGTACCAATCCGAGGCACTGAAAAAGAAATACCCCTGATCAGCGGGACTGGTTCTGAAAAATCCACCGGCAACAAGTCCGCTACCGTACATAATGCCGTATCCAACGGCCCAGAACATGACCGAGCCAATGGCAAGGTCCATAAAGTTTTTCATAATGATGTTACCTGAATTCTTGCTTCGTGTGAATCCTACTTCCACCAATGTGAAACCTGCTTGCATGAAGAAAACCAAAACGGCCGCAATGGTGATCCAGAGAGCGCCCATATCGCCGGTAATGGCTTCAACAGCTTTATCTATTGCTTCTTGTTCTTGTAAAATCATAATCTAGTTTTTTGAGTTGTTTTTTTGGTTAATCGTCTTAGTTGATTCCGGCACTACCGCTTTCCTTGGTCCTTATCCTGTAGGCCTCGATCATATCGGAAACGAAAATTTTGCCATCCCCAACGTTGCCTGTGGACGCAGTTTCCAATAAAGTATTGATGGTTCTTTCCAGAAAGTCATCGGATACCACGATAACCAAATACCTTCTCTGTATATCGCTGGTGCTGTAAGAAATACCACGATATACATGTCCTTGTTTCTCATTGCCAACTCCGGTTACATCCCAGTAACTGAAGAAGTTGACC
>JAGQZL010000240.1 GCA_020434915.1 Allomuricauda sp.
TCTGAAGAATATATTGAATTGCTGAAGGGAGACATGCCTCAAAACAGCGATTTGTTCGAAGGTATCAACACCACTTGGTCTCGCATTAAGGGAGGAAAGGCCATTGGTGAAATTTTGTACGCAGTTGAAGAAAATTTCGACTTTAAAAATCCATCAAGGCACCTGCCAGAGCTGGTGAAAGCCTATCAACTACTTCAAAAAGTGGAAGATGAGCATTGGAAATCCCTAAAATCCGAAGAGCTCAAAAACATTATCATGGCCTGTGCCGGGTTATATTTGGAAGCCAGTGCAAATTCAAGTTCCACTACGCCTGGAAGTACAGCCTCCATTCAAATTGAAGCATTGAACAGAAGCTCCCAGAACATCCTTTTAAAAAAGGTTGAAATTGTTGGTGCCGAAGCCGTCCTCAACCCCAACAAATTATTGGTAGACAACCAAAAAGAGAATCTGGATGTCAATTTTAAGGTATCAGAAAACATCATGTATTCAAGCCCTTATTGGTTGAATGAAACTGGGACCTTGGGAACCTATGCCGTAAACGACCAAACCCTTATTGGAAAACCGGAAACGCCCAGTGCCTTTCTTGCAAGATTTGTCCTGGAGATTAATGGAAGTGAAATTGCCATTGAGAAGCCTGTCATCCATCGATTCTCCAAACCGGACAAAGGTGAAGTCTACGAGCCTTTTGCTGTATTGCCACAAGTCACCTCCAAGATTGACGAAAAAGTGTTGATTTTTGCCAGTGGTTCTCCTAAAGATGTACAGGTAACCGTGACGGCCGGAAAAGACAATGTTTCTGGTTCCGTTAGCTTAAACCATCCATCAGGGTGGACTGTTTCCCCAAGTAGCATACCGGTTTCCATCGCCAACAAAGGCCAAGGAATATCCGTTTCTTTTACAGTGACACCACCCAGTACGGAAAGTGAGGGCACAATTTCTTCCATAATTACCATCGGAAATCAAACGTTTGGCAAAGAACTTGTGGAAATTAATTACGACCATATTCCGAAGCAATCCATTTTGTTGCCATCGGAAGCGAAAGTGGTTCGGATGGATATCAAAAAATCCGGGGAACACATTGCTTACATCATGGGTGCCGGGGATGTGGTTCCGGAAAGTTTGGAACAAATTGGATATCAGGTGCATTTGGTTGACCCAAATGATATCCAAATGGGCAGTTTGGACAAGTATGATGCAGTTGTGATGGGCATACGGGCCTATAATGTGGTGGAAAGCCTAAAATATAAACAACCCATTCTTTTTGATTATGTGGAAAAAGGAGGAACCATGATCGTGCAGTACAATACTTCGGGAAGGTGGGCCAGCCAATTTGAAAACATTGCCCCTTACGATATTACCTTATCAAGGGACAGGGTTACGGATGAGAATGCGGAAGTAAGCATCATTTCACCCAAGAACGCCTTGGTAAATTACCCCAATACCATTAAAAAAACAGATTTCGATGGGTGGGTACAGGAAAGAGGGCTATATTTCCCCAGCGCATGGAGTTCTGAATTTACACCAGTTCTATCCATGGGTGACGAAGGGGAACCCACTACCGAAGGGAGTCTTTTGGTAGCACCTTATGGAGAAGGTCATTATATTTACACAGGATTGAGCTTTTTCAGGGAATTACCTGCTGGTGTTTCCGGAGCTTACAAATTATTTGCCAACATGCTCTCCATTGGAAAAAGTGAAGTAAAAAAAGAAAGTAATGTCAAAGGATAGCATGGATACCAAAATGGAATGGAAAAAGGAATACACTATTGTAATCCTTTTGAATGCCATTTATATTTTGATTTTTTACTTCATCATGCTATTTAACAATTAGATTCCTCCATGGCTTTACTCGATTGGATCATTCTTGGTAGTACATTGCTGTTCATTGTTGCCTACGGTGTTTGGAAAACCCGTGGGAGTAAAGACGTTGACGATTATGTGCGTGGCGGGGATGATGTAAAATGGTGGACCATTGGGCTTTCCGTAATGGCCACGCAGGCAAGTGCCATTACATTCTTGTCCACTCCGGGTCAGGCATTCCATGATGGGATGGGCTTTGTGCAGTTCTATTTTGGACTTCCCTTGGCGATGATTGTCATCTGTTTGATTTTTATCCCGATTTATAAAAAATTAAAGGTGTTCACTGCCTACGAAATGCTGGAAGGACGTTTTGATTTGAAGACACGTACCTTGACGGCTATTTTGTTCTTGGTGCAGCGGGGACTTGCCGCCGGTATCACCATCTTTGCGCCTTCCATCATCCTGTCAGCGGTTTTAGGATGGGACTTGCGCACCTTGAACGTTATCATCGGAATCTTGGTCATCATTTATACCGTTTCTGGGGGAACCAAGGCGGTAAGCGTTACCCAAAAGCAACAGATGTTCATCATTATGCTGGGTATGTTCTTTGCTTTCTTCTTCATTTTAGGTGCCTTGCCTGCAGATGTTCCTTTTGGAAAAGCGTTGAAGATTGCCGGGGCCAACAACAAGTTGAACATCCTGGATTTTACTTTTGATACCAACAATAGGTATACATTTTGGAGTGGTATCACCGGAGGATTCTTTTTGGCATTGGCCTATTTTGGTACCGACCAAAGCCAGGTTCAACGTTATTTATCCGGAAAATCCATTAGGGAAAGTCAATTGGCATTGGTTTTCAACGGGATTTTCAAAATTCCCATGCAATTTTTCATCTTACTGGTAGGTGCCATGGTATTTGTGTTCTATCAGTACAATGCCTCTCCCCTCAACTTCAACCCTGCCGCTACGGAAGCTGTAATGGAGTCGGAATACGCGGAAGATTATCAAGCGTTGGAGGAAGACCACAAGCAGCTGGAAATGGACAAACGAATTGCCCAACATGCCTTTTCAGGAGCTTTGGAGCTCAAGGAATATAATGCCATCGAACAAGCCAAACAGGATATCATCAAAATAAACGAAAGGGAAAGAACCAGTAGGGACGCGGCTAAAGAACTCATTGCCAAAGCTAACACCACGGTAGAAACCAATGACAAGGACTACGTGTTCATCCATTTTATCCTGAACAATCTGCCCGTTGGATTGATAGGTTTGTTGTTGGCAGTAATTTTATCGGCTGCCATGTCGTCCACTGCTTCTGAATTGAATGCCCTAGGGACCATTACCGCACTGGATCTGTACAAAAGAAACCAGAAAAAAGAACGCGACCCCAAACATTATCTCATGGCGACCAAAGGGTTTACCCTGCTCTGGGGAATCATTGCCATTGCCATTGCCAATGTGGCCAATCTTTTTGATAATTTGATCCAATTGGTGAATATCATAGGATCTATTTTCTATGGAAATGTGTTGGGAATCTTCCTATTGGCCTTCTTTTTCAAGTTTGTGAAGGGCAATGCTGTTTTTGTGGCGGCCATTGTCACCCAAATTATTGTGATCATCGGCTGGTATATGGATTGGATGTCCTATTTATGGCTGAATGCCTTTGGATGTGTCTTGGTGATTAGCCTGGCCATCATTACACAAGGTTTTGATAATTTTCTAGGAAACGCTCCCGTTGAGGAATAAAAAAACCCACTAAAAAGTGGGCTTTTTCAAATCGATGATTTTATGCTCTTACATTTCCGCCCATTCCTTGAGCGAATCCTTATTCATTTTTACATAATCCTGGTTTCCTGCGGCTTGTGCAGCTACCAGTGATTTTTTGGCGGCTTCAACTGCAGCTTTCTTATCACCTAATTTGGCATAGATCAAAGACTGGGTACGCATCATCCAGTACGCTTTACCTCCATCCATTTCCACTGCTTTGTTAACCCATTCCTTGGCCTGTTCCATATTCATGCCTTCGCTGAAATAGTAGGAACCTGCCGCAAAGTAATCATTGGCTGTAAGACCTTCAGTCTTGGACATGGTTTCCGTAATACTCTTAATGGCCTTGTCCACTGTAGGAACCACAAACTTAACGCCTACGTAAGTGTTCTCCCATAGAATCCCTAGGCTGGCTCCGTTATTGTGCAAATCATCAATAGTGAAGGTAAAGGTCTCAACAGACTCGGACATGGTATAGGTTTCCACCTTCACCGTAGCAGCAACTTTTGAGGCATCCCATTCCTGTGGGTTTCCCCAGTTTTCGGTATCAGCATAAAAAATAACCTCCCAAACAGCTTCGTTTGGTCTGGTGTAAATGGCATAGGATCCTGCCTTCAGTTCTTTGCCCTCAACAACAACATCATCGCCAAAAGTGATGATCGAGTTTTTATTGGCCCCGGTTCTCCAAATGGCACCAAATGGCACCAAGTCACCGAATACCTTCCTGCCACGCATGGATGGTCTGGAATATTCAACCGTTACATCGGTAAGTCCAACCTTCTGTTCCAACTTTGAAAAAGGGCTTGGGGCAGGTGTCTGTATTTGTGCTTCCATGGAAAAGGAAAGCAATCCAATAAATAATAATAGTGCAAATTTCTTCATGGGAATAGTGTTTTTTTAATGTTCAGTGAGACAAAGCTAAAGATAAAGAAACCCCTGATTTGTTAATAAATCCTTAAAAGAAATCAAGACCTCCATTCATTTTGTTTAAACTTTTTTAATTAATATTAAACAATATAGTATTTTTGTAAAA
>JAGQZL010000241.1 GCA_020434915.1 Allomuricauda sp.
ATTTCCTTGGAGGCAGAATCCTGTGTATGGTCGATGATCAATAAATCGGTGTTCTTTACCTCATTGGAAAGTACGAACCCAAAAATCAATACCTGAACAATGGGCATCCCAAAAAGAATCAATAGGGTTTTACGATCCCTTAGTACATGGATAAATTCCTTCTTTATGAAAACCAATAGCCTTTTCATAGTCCTATTCCGATCTTGTGGCCTGTCTGGCCAATTTGTAAAATACCTGATCCATCGATGTCACCTGAAACTGTTCTTTTAGATTCTTTGGTGAGTCCAAAGCCTTGATCATACCATCCACCATGATGGACAAACGGTCACAATATTCCGCTTCGTCCATGTAGTGTGTGGTTACAAAAACGGTAATGCCATTGTGTGCCGCCTCATAGATCAGCTCCCAAAACTGGCGGCGTGTCAAAGGGTCCACCCCACCGGTCGGTTCGTCCAAAAACACAATCCTGGGCTGGTGGATGATTGCAATTGAGAAGGAGAGTTTTTGTTTCCATCCCAAAGGAAGATCTACCACCAATTTCTTTCTAACGGATGTAAGCCCCAAACGTTTCACAAGTTCCTCGGTCTTTGCCTTGATCTCATTATCACTAAGACCATAGATGCCGCCAAAAAACCGTATGTTCTCCACTACGGTCAAATCCTCGTACAAAGAGAATTTTTGGCTCATATAGCCAATGTTCTTTTTAATGGACTCGGTTTCCTTGTACACATCAAAACCGGCTACCTTAGCATCTCCCGAAGATGGGATGGACAATCCGCATAACATTCGCATGGCTGTGGTCTTACCCGCACCGTTGGCGCCCAAAAACCCAAATATCTCTCCTTTGTGCACTTGAAAGGTGATGGCATTGGTGGCAATGAAATCCCCAAACTTTTTGGTAAGTTTATCCGCTTGAATAACAATTTCTTCCATCTTGTTAGTGTAAAAGGTTGATAAAACAATCCTCAATGGTTGCCTCCACCTCATCCACTTCTGCTTGGGACAAACCATTTGCCTCCAAATGATGAAGAATTAGGGCTTTATCCATCGGTTTCCCTTTTTCCACTGAAATATGGGCATACTCCCCAAAGGCATAACTTTTTGTTCCTTCCAAGGATTTCAACACTTCCAGAAGCAGATATCGGTCATAAGCCTTTGCTTTAAATAGTTGGTTTTGATAATTCCGGATTAGATCTTTGGGGGCATCAATGGACAAAATCTGCCCATTTTGGACCAACGCAATACGATCACACTGTGATGCTTCATCCATATAGGGTGTTGAAACAAGTATACTGATGTTTTGCATCTTCAATTTTTTGAGCATTTCCCAAAATTCTTTTCTGGAAACAGGATCCACTCCAGTGGTCGGTTCGTCCAGAAACAACACTTTCGGTTTGTGGATCAACGCACAGCACAAGGCCAGTTTTTGTTTCATTCCACCCGACAACTTCCCTGCCCTTCTATTCTTGAAAGGTTCCAACTGCACATAGATGTCCTCTATTAAATGATAATTCTCCTGAATCGATGTATTGAACACTGTGGCAAAGAATTGAAGGTTTTCTTCCACCGTCAAGTCTTGGTAAAGAGAAAACTTACCGGGCATATAACCCACCGAATTTCTAATGGACTCCCAATCCTTGACCACATCCCAGCCACAGACTTGTGCCGTTCCATTATCAGGTAACAGCAAGGTGGTCAGCATCCTAAAAATAGAGGTCTTTCCAGCTCCGTCCGGACCTATGAGACCAAAAATCTCCCCTTCATCCACTTCAAACGATACCTTGTCCACAGCGGTCCTACCATCATATTCCTTGCTTAAACTATTCGCGATTACGGCTTTCATGTGCTAAAATTTCACTTCTCCGTACATTCCTATCTTTAGATAGCCATCATTGGGAACCTTTATTTTTACCGCATATACCAAATTGGCCCGTTCGTCTTTGGTCTGGATGGTCTTAGGAGTAAATTCCGCCTTGTCGCTCACCCATTCCACGGTACCCTCGTAGGTTTTGAAATCATCCGAGGAACTATCCGTAAAGACCTTGATCTTCTGCCCTATTTTCACATTGGGCAACTGTTCCCCGGTAATGTATGCCCTAAGGATCAGTTCGTCCAAATTGGCAATACTGTAGAGCGGCATCCCTTGAACCGTTGCTTCATTGGCTTCCACGAACTTGGTCAATACGGTACCTTTCACCTTGTTGATGATCTTGCACTTTTCCAACTTATCGTTCAGTTGTCGAATTTGTGCCTGTAAGGGTTCCGTTTCATTCACCAGACTTGCCGTACTTATGGACAGGGTTGATTTTTGGGCCTTTATTTGGTTCTCAATGATGTCCACTTGGGATGTGGCATCGTCAAGTGCCTTTTGCGGGGCCGCCTTTCCGTTTACCAAGTTCTGGATACGTTGTTGTTCCCTTTTGGCCTGTCTTAATTGCTCCTCCAAAGAGGATAGTTGCAAGGCAATGTCCGGTCTTCTGTTCAACAGTACGTTTACCTGTGCCTCCAACTGTTGTTTTTGGAGATAGGTCTGGGTGCTATCGATATAACCTAGATATTGTCCTATCTCCAGCACTTGGCCTTCCTCCAGATCTAGTTGCTCAATAGTTCCGTTGGCTTCTGAAGCAATGTGTACTTCTGTAGCCTCAAAGGTACCTGAGGCGTCGTATCGATCATCTCCGTTTGAGCAGGAAACTACTAGCAAAAGAGAAATGGCAATAACTATTTGAATACGTTTTGTCATGGTGTTCGTCAATTAAATTCCTTGGGTTATTTTTAATTCTTCAAGTTTCATCAAGAGTTGTATCTCATGTAAAAGTTTGTTCTGTATGGCCTTGTTCTCTTGGTTCACGTCCCTTATGTAATCATTTACATCAATGGTTCCATTCTCCAATTTGAACAGGGAAGCTTCCTTGACCTTTGTATAACTATCAATAATGTCATTGTCCGTCACCAAGAGCTGCCTGTACTTGTCAACCTCTGTGTTCTGCTGGGTCAGTTCCATTTTTGTATTGAAGAGGAAGGTTTCCTTTTGCGTCTGGAGCTTGTCCTTCTCAATTTGGTTGATTTCTTTTTCCTTTTTATGGGTGTAAAAATTGAAAATAGGCCATTGCAGACGTACCCCGCCCAAAAAATAAGGCTCAAACTCGTTACTTAACATGTTCAATCCCGGTTTGCCATACCCGCCTCTGGCGAAAAGGGAAACATTAGGGGTCACCTTGTTGTTGAGCAACCCGGATTGGAGATCCAAAAGTGACATTTGCTTATCAAAAAGGTCAACCTCCAAGCGATTGATTCCCCCAGGGTTGATACCCTCTTGGGGTTTTATCAAAATAGCTTCTTCCGATAGTTGTCTATTGATAAAAATTCCAAGCATTTGGTAATATGCTTTCTTTAATGCGATAAGCTCCGTTGTCTTTTGTTGTATGGAGAGTAAATTGGCTTTCAAGGTCAAAAAATCACTTTCAATGGCAGTGCCATTTTGGATGCGGGTCTGTACCTGATCCATGGCCAATTGAATGTCCTTTTCCTGCAAATTGTTCTGCCCTACCTGTTCCTTGATGAGCAAAATTCCAAAATACAATTGGCTCACCCTTTTGTTAAGATCATATAGCTGGATTTCCAATTGGTTTTGTTCAATATCTCCCAAAGCTTCTTGGATTTTTACCTGTTTGTTGATCTTGTTTCCATCGAATACCTTTTGGTTGATTTCGGCATAGACCTGATATTGGTCCTTGTCCAGAATTGGAATCTGCATCCCCGGGACCTCAATGGGCAGGTGGGTAACCTCTGTTTGGTAGGTAGCCTGAGCACTGAGGTTCATTTGGGGGTAATTACCTGTGGTAATGTTCCCAATGTTATATTGCGAGGAGGTTTCTATTAATCCTTGTTGTCTTATTAACGGATAATTTTCCCTAGCTAGTTGATAGCATTCTTGGAGCGTTAAAGATTCCTGGGACTGTGCCTCAATTTGAAGGGTGTAAAAGGCCAATGTCAGTACAAGTACAATAAGCTGTTTCATGTTTAATAATTTGTTTTAATCATTTGACCAATCGAGGGTCAAAAAAATTTAGTCTTGACCCAATATGGCATTCATCCAAATAGGAATCAATTTCCTTCGTTCCTGCATTAGCTCCAAAAAACTATTTTCGTCCACTGCTTGTGCTGCCATAAAAACGGGCTTGGACAAAAACGGAAATACGGACATTCCCATCAGGTTCATGATAAAATGAAGTGGATTTATTCCTGGCTTTTTGGCTTTGATCTGCTCCATCAAGGATGAATTCATCAAAATTTTGTTTGCGCCAATCTCTTCCACAAAATGCTTGGGATTGTTTCGAATCTCATTCAAGACAAAAAGTGGGAGATCAGGATTTTCCGTTAGGGTTTCAATGTACTTCTCTACAAATAGATTTGTTTTCACCTCAAGGGTCAAGCTCTCATCCGTAATTACAGGAACTACAATGCCAAAAAACTGTCGGATCTTTTCACCCATGATAATGTTGAACAATTTTTCCTTGCTACGGAAATAATAATTCAACAAGGAAAGATTGATACT
>JAGQZL010000242.1 GCA_020434915.1 Allomuricauda sp.
TAAACCCCGTGGCAATAACGGTGACAGCAATGGCTTCACCCAAGGTTTCATCTTCACCCACACCCATGATGATGTTAGCCCCATGACCTGCTTCAATTTGGATATGGTCGTTGATTTCCCCGATTTCATCAATGGTGATTTCCTGACTTCCAGACACGATCAGCAACAATACATTTTTGGCACCGTTAATCTTGTTATCGTTCAACAATGGAGAATCCAACGCTTTTGTAATGGCCTCGGTGGCCCTTGCAGACCCAGAAGCGGTTGCAGACCCCATAATGGCCGTTCCACTATTGGACAGTACCGTCTTGGCGTCCCTAAGGTCAATGTTTTGGGTATAGTGATGCGTAATAACCTCCGCAATACCCCTTGCAGCAGTGGCCAATACCTCATCTGCCTTGGAAAATCCGGCCTTAAACCCAAGATTTCCGTAAACTTCCCTTAGCTTATTGTTGTTGATGACAATGAGTGAATCTACATTGGCACGCAATTTTTCTATCCCCAATTGTGCTTGTTTGTTACGCATGGCCCCTTCAAACTGGAATGGCATGGTAACAATCCCCACGGTAAGAATATCCATTTCCTTGGCCAACTTGGCAATGACAGGGGCGGCACCAGTTCCTGTTCCTCCTCCCATACCCGCGGTAATGAAGGCCATTTTGGTGTTCTGCTCCAACATGCCCTGAATATCTTCCATACTTTCCAAAGCGGCTTGCTCCCCAATTTCCGGG
Source organism: Allomuricauda sp. (assembly GCA_020434915.1). GTDB lineage: Bacteria > Bacteroidota > Bacteroidia > Flavobacteriales > Flavobacteriaceae > Flagellimonas. The sequence goes on from JAGQZL010000242.1 coordinate 732, forward strand.
TTGGCCCCTGCACCCAGTCCCTCGGTCAAGGAAACCCCTAATTGGATTTTGTTGGGTACGGAACTGTTTTGCAAGGCTTGGGCATCGGTATTGCAGATGACAAAATCCACACCGTTGATTCCGGCTTGGAACATGTGGTTAATGGCATTGCTGCCTCCACCTCCAACGCCAACAACTTTTATTACGTTGCTCTTGTTCTTGGGCAAATCAAAAGCTATGTTATCAAATTCAGTGTTCTTACTCATAACGGTTGTGTTTCTATAAGGGGTTATTATTCTGCATTGTCCAAAAAGTCTTTCAACTTCTCCGACCATTTGTCAAAAATGGATTTTCGTTCCGCATGTGAGGAAACATTGACTTTTCCTTCCACATGGTCATGTTCCACCAAAACCTTTTCCTCTTCATGCACTTCTCCCTGCTCCAACGCCAAGGCTTTTTTGTTTGTTTTCAAGGCCTTCATCAACAGTCCAACGGCAGTGGCGTACAATGGGCTGGCAATTTCATCATCGGAATCCCCCGCCAAATGTTCGTTGGGATACCCAATACGGGTGTCCATTCCCGTGATATACTCCACCAATTGCTTCAAATGTTTCAACTGGCTTCCACCACCCGTCAAAACAATCCCGGCAATCAGTTTTTTCTTCTGCTCCTCATGACCGTAGTTTTTAATCTCCACATAGACCTGCTCCACGATTTCCACCACTCGGGCATGAATGATCTTGGAAAGGTTCTTGAGTGTGATTTCCTTAGGTTCGCGGCCTCTCAATCCAGGGATGGAAACAATTTCATTGTCTTTGTTCTCCCCTGGCCATGCAGACCCGAATTTTATTTTCAGTAGTTCCGCTTGCTTTTCAATAATGGAGCACCCTTCCTTAATGTCTTCCGTAATCACATTTCCTCCAAAGGGAATCACGGAGGTATGACGAATGATGCCATCCTTGAAAATGGCCAAATCCGTGGTACCACCACCTATATCAATCAAGGCGACCCCTGCTTCTTTTTCTTCCTGGCTCAAAACTGCATCGGCAGAGGCAAGAGGCTCCAACGTAATGCTGCCCAAGTCCAATCCGGCACTTTTGATACAACGGCCAATATTCTTGATGGAAGAAACCTGTCCGACCACCACATGGAAATTGGCCTCCAATCGGCCACCATACATTCCTTTGGGTTCTTTGATTTCGGATTGTCCGTCCACCTTGTACTCTTGTGGAAGCACGTGGATGATTTCTTCCCCAGGAAGCATGACGAGTTTGTACACTTGGTTGACAAGTTTGTCCAAATCCTCATCGTGGATCACCTCTTCCGAATTTGGACGGGTGATGTAGTCACTGTGTTGTAGGCTACGAATATGCTGCCCTGCAATCCCTACCACAACGGAACCAATCTTAAGGCCTGAATTCAATTCAGCCTGTTCCACTGCCTGTTGAATGGAAGATATGGTCTGTGTAATGTTGTTCACCACACCTCTGTGGACCCCCAAGCTTTTGGACTTACCGGTTCCCAGTATCTCAATTTTTCCGTATTCATTTTCCCTACCGATAATCGCTACGATCTTGGTAGTTCCAATATCCAATCCAACTGAATAATTACCCTGTTCCATACGTTATATTTTGGTGCAAACCACTTGATTGTTGAATTCCAAACTCACAATAGCATAATCTTCCAAGGAATTGTCCTTGGAAGCCTTGGCATAAAAAGCCATAAAATTCCTGAACTTCGTATTGAGGTTGTCCACTCCCCCAAGATTCACCACAAAGTTTTCCATGCGAAATCTAAGTTGATAGTCTCCTTCTTCCTCAATATGAATTCCGATGACATTTTTCCGAAGAAAATCGTCTTCGTTGATATAGTTCAGGATCACATATGCGTCTTCAAGGGATTTTCCCGTGATTTTACCTGTGATAATAGGAACGCGTGCCGAATGGTACTTTGACAAAGGCATGCGTTTACCCAAATCATCCAAATAAAATTTAGAGATTCCCTCAACTCTCCCAATTGGTTTTCGCTGAACTATTTTAGAGATAAGTTCCCCGTTTACAGTAAGATAGACTTGGGCGTTTTTAACCATATCGTTGGACAGAATTACCTCCTCTATGGTATTCAAAACTAACTGTTCTTTCCCCCTATTTTTTAGGGGTCCATAATTTTGTATTAACAATTTATTAACCGCATCTTCCGTCAAGTACAAATTGTCCTCGCCCACAAATTTGATGGCAACCTCACTTACTTTTTTTTGTTTACTCCGATGATCTGCAAAACCATAAAGTGCTATGACGGACACCGACAAAAAAGCCAGTTTCAAGTAATTCCAATTAACCCGCATACGCCAATTCTTTTTTGATTTTAGGTACTTCCAATCCAATATCCCCTGCGCCAAGGGCAACCAAAACCCCTGACTTGCAGTTTTTTATCTCTTCCAACAACTCCGATTTCTGAATCAATCTTTTGTTGGGATTGTCTATTTTTTCAAGCAACCACGCAGAATTGACCCCTTCCATGGGTTCTTCCCTAGCCGGGTATATTTCCAGTAATATTATCTCATCAAACTGCGAAAGACTAGTCGCAAAGTCATCCACAAAATCTCGGGTTCTTGAGAATAGGTGGGGCTGAAAAATCACAGTGATTTTTTGACCGGGATGCATCTCGCGTATCGCTTGGTACACCGCATTGATTTCCGTGGGGTGATGGGCATAATCGTCGATAAAGACAAAGTCTTCATTCTTGATCTGATAGGAAAATCTTCGTTGCACCCCCTTAAAAGTTTCCAAAGCTTTGGCAAGGCGGTGTGGTGGGCAACCGGTTTGCACCGCCATCGCGAAAGCAGCTAATCCATTGAGCAAATTGTGCCTTCCAGGCTTGTTGAACTTTACGTTCGTAATGACCTCCGAAGGCGTTACGAGATCAAATATGTAGGTACCATGTTCAATGTTGATATTTTCTATACAATAGTCCGAGCCATCTTCAATGCCAAAGGTGATGCCCTCAATGGGCAACCCACTCTTCACAAAAAGTTTGCCTCCTAATTTTATCTTTCCGGCAAACTCCCTAAAAGAATGGTGTAGCTCTTCTTTGGTTCCATAAATATCCAAATGGTCCGCATCCATGGAAGTGATACAGGCCACTGTAGGCGCCAACCTCAAAAATGAACGATCAAACTCATCGGCTTCAACCACCGAGTAGTCTGTGCCATCCAGTACAAAATTGCTATTGAAATCTTCCGAGACCCCTCCCAAAAATGCAGTAAACGGCAGCTCACATTCCTTGAGCAAATGGGCTAAAATGGCCGAAGTGGTCGTCTTCCCATGTGTTCCAGCCACCGCTAGGCAATAGGAATCCTTAGTGATGATGCCCAACACCTCGGAACGTTTCTTTATTTGAAAACCATTATTCTGATAATAGTTGAGCTCTGAATGGTATGATGGCACCGCAGGGGTATACACCACAAGGGTTTGGGGATGTTTGAAGGTATCGGAAATCAATTCCACACTGTCCTCAAAATGAACTGGGATTCCAATTTCCTCAAGTCCATCGGTAATGGGCGTAGACGTTTTGTCATATCCGGCCACCTCTTTGCCAATGAAGTTGAAATAGCGTGCCAAGGCGGACATACCAATACCTCCGATCCCGATAAAATAGACGCTATGTATGTCTTTCAAATTCACTTCAACAACTTTTCAATTTCATCCACTATATGTTCCGTTGCCTTTGGCATGGCCAATTTTTTAATATTGCGACCTAGATTTTTCTGCAATTCTTCAGACCCCATCAATTCAGTAAAATCTTTCTCAAATTTTTCATTCA
>JAGQZL010000243.1 GCA_020434915.1 Allomuricauda sp.
TTTTTGACCATCGCATTCGATTGGGCATCATGTCCATTCTCATGGTGAACGATGATGTGGACTTTAACAGGCTCAAGGAACTTTTGGGTGTTACCGACGGAAATTTGGCAAGCCATACCAAAACCCTTGAAAAGGCAACATATATCAAGATTGAAAAATCCTTTATCGGCAAAAAACCCAACACCAAATATAGGATTACCCGTTTGGGCAAGGAAGCCTTTAAAAAACATATTGATGCCTTGGAGCATCTTATCAGAAATCAAGAATAATTTTTTTATCAATTTACTTTGAATTTCAAAGTACTTTAATTTTCAACATCATGACACCACAAAAACAACGATTCGGAAACTGGCTGAGACAATCCATATCAGCAAAAATGATCACCGTAGGATTTTTGATCCTTATTTTATTGATTCCTTTGGCCTTTGTTGGCGATTTAATCCGGGAACGTGGGCTCCGGCAAACCGAGGTAATCCAAGAAATCAATGCCAAATGGGGCGGAGAGGTCATTATTAATGGCCCGATCCTTAAAATACCCTATCAAGAATATGTAGAGGAGAAAACTTTTAACGAAACCACCAAGACCTACCTGACCACCCAAAAAGCGGTTCGGCACCACGCCTATTTCTTCCCCAGCAATTTGGATGTAAATTCAGATGTCTCCACCAAGCCTTTGGAGCGTGGCATTTATGAATCCGTGGTCTTTAGTGCCACCTCCAGCTTGAACGGAAAATTTGCTTCACCTGATTTCTCGGAAAAGGAGTTAAAATCAGAAGATATCCTTTGGGATAAAGCCACAGTGCTGTTCAAGGTGAGCAATTTGAAAGGCATTAGAAACACGGTCAAAATCAAGCTGGGAGATGCCGAGTACACCTTGAATCCTAAATTTGACAATGCCTATATGAACACCCTCGAATCGGGTTTCATCACCGATCTTTCAACTTTACAGGAAAAACCGATGGACTTTGCATCCGAAATCAGCATAAACGGCAGTAACCGCTTACAGTTTGTCCCAATTGGCAAGGAAACCTTGGTATCCATGAAATCCAACTGGCATTCGCCCAGCTTCAATGGAAATTTTCTACCCGAAACGGAAAGCAAGGAAATATCGGACAAGGGGTTTTCCGCCAATTGGAAAGTATTGGAAACCAACCGACGATTTGGTCAATCCTTTTTTGACCATCTCCCCGATCTGAACGAATTTTCATTTGGAACGGAGTTTTTGATCCCTGTGGACGACTATCAAAAAACCGAACGTACCAGTAAATACGGCCTTATGATCATTGGGCTTACTTTATTGGTATTCCTTTTGATCCAAATCAGCAGTAAAATTCCCATCCATCCCTTTCAATACTTGATGATCGGTCTGGCATTGGTCATGTTCTATACCTTATTGATTTCCATCTCCGAGCACAAGAACTATTTATTTGCCTACTTGGTATCGGGAGCCTCTGTGGTGACATTGATCACGGTTTACTCGCGGACCATATTGAAGAACAATAAATTCACCCTTCTTATCTTGGGATCCATGCTTGGTCTGTACACCTTTATTTTGGTCATCATCCAAATTGAGGACTACGCACTTTTGGTAGGAAGCATCGGGCTATTTGTGATCTTGGCCATCATCATGTTCACATCCCGAAAAATAGATTGGTCTGGGGCCAATATTTCAGATTAGGGGCTAGCATATGGTCTTGCCAGTATTTTTGGCAAGACCATTTTGTTTACGGTTTTTTAATGTTGGAAAATCAACAGTTTTATACATTTGGAAAAACCACCAACATGAAATTCCAATCTCTTTGTATCGCCTTCTTTGTATCGTCCATCCTTTTAGCCCAAGAACATTCCCATACAAGTTCTCGGGCCATTAACTTTCCGGATGTGCCGGGGTACAGAACCTTAAAGACCGATTTACACCAGCATACCGTTTTTTCCGATGGCAATGTATGGCCAACCATCCGTGTAATGGAAGCGTTGCGTGATAATTTGGATGTAATTTCACTGACGGAACATATTGAATACCAGCCCCACAAGGCAGATATTCCCCATCCGGACCGAAACAGATCGTTTGAATTGGCCCTCAAGGAAGCCAAAGACCACGACCTTTTGATCGTACATGGTTCTGAGATAACGAGACAGGCTCCCATGGGTCACAGCAACGCCATCTTTATAAAAGATGCCAACCAATTGTTGCATGATTAGGCGGCAGATGCCTTTGCCGAGGCCAAGAAACAGCATGCCTTTGTATTTTGGAACCATCCGGCATGGTATCCACAATCGCCCCAAGGGAATCCAATTTTGAGCGATTTTCAAAAAGAGCGGATCCAAAAAGGGGAACTGCATGGTATAGAGGTCATCAACATGGGGGATTATGCTGAGGAATCCCTGGCCCTGGCCTTGGAGCACAACCTCACCATTATGGGAACCAGCGATATCCATGGTCTCATTGATTGGGATTTTGTTGAAAAAGGCCATGACCGCCCCATTACCTTGGTCTTTGCAAAGGAAAAAACTGAAGAGGCATTAAAGGAGGCCCTGTTTGCGGGCAGAACGGTAGCTGTCTTCAATTCACTGTTGGTAGGGAAGGAAGAAAACCTTGTGCCGTTGTTGGAGGCCTGTGTTAAAATTGAGAAAGCTGCCTACATCAACAAGACTTCCATTTTGGAAGTAACCCTTAGAAATACATCCAGCAGCGACCTCATCTTTGAAAACCAAATGCCCTACTCCTTCTACTCTTCCTCCCCGGTTTTTACCGTTCCTGCGGAAAGTACCAAGACCATCAACATCAAAACGTTGGAAAAGAAGCGTGAGGTTCTGTTGCAATTGAAAGCGTTGGGTGCCTACATGGCCCCGAAGGAGCATCCAGTTGTTACCTGGAAAATTAGCCTGGAAGAATAAAAAAAGTCATGCCACGGATGGTATGTTGTTCCCGTTGATCTCGGTATCAAAATCGGGCAGTATTTTGTTGATGTATTCCTGTGGGGTCTTTTCGGAAATCCATACCCATTTTCGTTTGAAGTCCACATCAAAATAGAAAGAGGAAAAATCAAGTGCCTGTTCACTTTCAATTTTACGGAGCAGGAATTTTGTGATTCGCGACCGAAGGCTGTATTCCATATCGATACATGCCCTTTTGATGGCGGGGGTTTCATTGTCCGAATTCAACCAGTTGAAATGCACAGTTTTAAAAAATAGGATAGACAATATATGAAAAAACAATCCTCTTTTCACAAACCAATTTTAAATGTCGATAAAAAAACTAATTTTCTCCGTCTACGTAGTCTTGTAAATAGGCAAATCGAGGAGTGAGTTTCCCATTTTGCGTCATGCGGGACCGTTCCAAAATCCCGTCTTTGTCGTTGTTGAAAAAGGCAGGGATTACATACTTGGAAAATGCCTCTCCAAAGCCATTGCTGGCATCCCTGGGCAGTTCGCAGGGCAGATTGTCCACCGCCATTACCGCAATGGCCTCTGGATTCCTGTAGTCGGTTTCGGCTTCTGATTGGGCATCATACCCATAAATTGGGTCCGCAATGGTGGATGGTCGAATGGTGCTGGCCACCGGGCCATCAATGTCGCAACTTATATCCGCCACGACCTTTATCTTGAAATCGGGTTGTTTGGCATCTTCCCTGGTGAAGAGGTACGGTGCCCCATCGCCGTAAAAATGTCCGGCAATGTAAAAATCGGTCACTTTGGCAAACCGGAAGAAATTGGATCGGTACTCTTGGGGGTTTTTGAAAAAATCTTCTTTGCTACCTCGCACGCCATCTTTCCGCTTGTTGTATTCCGAAGCATCGATTTGGCAATAGACGGGTGCATCAAAATTTTTCTTCAGATATTCGTCGACTCCTACCTTCATCAAGCCCATGCCGTCCAGCATTTCCTTGGCGCCCATGCCTACACGGCCTCTCCCGGTAAGTAAGATCTTAATGTTCGGAAGCTTGATTTTTTTCAGCTCCGAAATCAGTTCCTGTTGGTCTTTCAAAGTTTCTGCCTTGGGCATTTGAAACAATCCAGATTTTAATCCGTAGGCCCGAAAACCGTTGTAAGCGCCAACAATGCCCGCATATCTTCCAAAAGCCACCAACCGTTGTCCTTTTGGATTGGTAATGACCTCGTGATCGTACAGTTCAATGTTTTTATCCAGAATGGCCTGGAGCAACTCTCGATTATAAGGCTGTTTTTTAATGGTATGGGAAAAGAAAAAGTATTTTTTATTTGGGATCAAGGCGTCTATTGGAACTTCCTTAACACCCAAAAGTACATCGCAGGAATCCATGGAGTCCACTACTTCCATGCCTTTGCTTCCATACTCCTCATCCGAGAACACCCGAATGGGTGATGATTCCACTAAAATTTCAGCGGTTGGAAACTGGTTCTTGACATTTTGGCATGCCTCGGGGGATAGCACCACCCTACGATCTGGTGGATTTTTGCGCTCGCGTATGATTCCGAACTTCATAAATGCATTTGGTATAATTGTTGACCAAAATAAGGGGTTTGCACAGGGTAAACAAACTTTTT
>JAGQZL010000244.1 GCA_020434915.1 Allomuricauda sp.
GTATCCAAAATCACGATTATATATAATTGTAGAGTCTAGAACTTCTTTGTTTTCCATAATGACTTTGTACACGTCATCAGCTAACAATGGTGCCTTTTTTCCTGTTCGAGGGTTGACATATGCGTATAAATCTTCCATTACTTCACTGAAAGATTTTTTTTTTTTTTTATTTAAGTTAGAAACTGATATCCTTGCTGCAAGACGTGCGTAATCTGGATGCGCTGTGGTCATGGTTGCGGCAATTTCTGCTGCCAAATTATCCAATTCGCTTGTAGTAACACCATCATATAACCCTTCAATAACACGCATAGCCACTTTAACAGGGTCTACAAGTTCATTGAGTCCATAGCACAATTTTCTCACTCTAGCAGTGATTTTGTCAAACATCATTGGCTCTCTGTGTCCATCTCTTTTTACTACATACATAATGTTCTCGTTTTTGTTGTTGGTTGCTCTTTCCTGTTAAAAAATTAACATTTTTGGTTCGGGTCCATAAAAACCCCTAGATAGATCCTAAGGGTATAGACATCGTAATGATTCTAAAAATCAGCGTCGAAACTGATTTTTTGGGAATCGGAATCTTTTTCCTTGTTCAACACGCCTGCCTTTTGGTACTCGGAAACGCGCTTTTCAAAGAAATTGGTCTTCCCCTGAAGGGAGATCATATCCATAAAATCAAATGGGTTGGTGGCGTTGTACACTTTCTCGCATTCCAGCTCCACCAATAGCCTATCCGTTACAAACTCCAAGTATTGGGTCATCAATTTTGCGTTCATCCCAATGAGGCTCACCGGCAATGACTCCGTGATGAATTCCCTTTCAATGTTAAGGGCATCCACAATAATATCCTTGATGCGTTCCTTGGGCACCTTGTTCACCAAATGTTTGTTATGCAGGTGTACGGCAAAATCGCAATGCATCCCTTCATCCCTCGAAATCAATTCATTGGAAAAGGTGAGCCCTGGCATCAGCCCTCTTTTCTTCAACCAGAAAATAGAGCAGAAAGCTCCTGAAAAGAAGATACCCTCTACTGCTGCAAAGGCAATCAAACGCTCAGCAAAACTGGGTGACTCAATCCATTTCAATGCCCAATCCGCCTTTTTCTTAATGGCGGGGAAGTTTTCAATGGCCTTGAAGAGTGTATTCTTTTCCTTTTCATCCTTTACATAGGTGTCGATCAACAAGGAATAGGTTTCCGAATGGATGTTTTCCATCATGATCTGGAAGCCGTAGAAAAACTTGGCTTCGGAATATTGCACCTCGTTCACGAAGTTTTCCGCCAGATTTTCATTTACAATCCCATCAGAAGCGGCAAAAAATGCCAAGATATGCTTGATGAAATAGCGCTCGTCATCGTTGAGTTTGTTGTTCCAATCCGTCAAGTCTTGGTGCAGGTCTATCTCTTCTGCCGTCCAAAAACAGGCCTCGCATTTCTTGTACCATTCCCACAAATCGTGATGTTGGATGGGAAAAATTACAAATCGGTCTTTATTTTCCTGTAATATGGGCTCAATGGCTGTGGACATAGTCAATTGTTCTAAAATTAATAGTTGGATGGGAATTTCCTCTTGAACAGAGAGGACAAATATTTAAAAATGTTGGATAAATGGAAAGGGGCGATTGGGAAAACGGGATCAAAGTTTTTAACAGAAAATGTTGAAATCTAGCTTGACCCTATACGCTATGAGGCTTTGCCAACAAAGGGACTGTGGATAGATTTTCCACCTTGATCAAGGCCATAAAAAAAGACCGAAAAGTATGCTTACACATACTGGTCGGTCTAATCCTTTATGATGAACAAATATTACCAAACAGTACGGCCTCTCCAATTTGCCATTTATGTCTTTTATTGCTCTAGGTAGTTCCCCCGAAACCTAAAATCAATTCCAGATTGTGGCCAAATCGAAGATTTTATTTTGCAAGCGGTTTCTATAATCAAGAGATTTAGTTGCTTTGGCCGTACAATTTTTGGTAATACAAAATTTTAAAGAACGATCAATACTTTGGTCATTTTTTGGCAACCACCTTGTCCCAATCGGATTTTAGCTTCACATCTTTGCCTTCGGACACCGCTGCAAATATCAGAGCGGCCACCAGAACCAAGAACAAAACTGCACACTTCCTCATCTTAAAACGTTTTTCATTGCCCCCAATTTTTGACAGCGCCAAGATAGCCAACAAAAAACCTCTCCCCCTTTCGGTATGTATAATCGGTCCCTTTTTATGTATAATTGGTTTTGCATATTTCAATGGACCTCCCCATTTTCTTCATAAACGGTAACAACTTGCCCAAAAAATGCCGTTCTTCCCCCTAATTTTGCATTTTGTACCAGTTATACGTGTTAAATGTCCATTAGCACATAATTTTATTATGGTATAGAGAATAATCCTAAATTTGAAATAACCTATACCTACACAGTATGTTAGAAGCTGTAATAGTAGATGACGAGATCAAAGCACTTCAAAGCTTGAGTTGGGAGCTGACCAATTTAAGCGATGAGGTGGATATTGTGGCATCTTTTACCGATGCACACGAAGCTTTGAGCTATCTGGAAAGAAATACCCCCGACTGTCTTTTTCTTGACATAGAAATGCCGGCCATGGACGGGTTCCAGTTCATCAAAAATTTGAAGAACAAGGATTTTCCGGTAGTCATCACCACGGCTTACAACCAATACGCCTTGCAGGCCCTGAAGAACGAGGCCATCGACTATCTGCTCAAACCGATAGACACGGATGATCTTGAAATTACCATTGCCAAGATAAAGAAGTACAACGCAAAGAACCTGACCGTAGACCGTCTTGAAAAAATCCTGTTGAACTTCAATGCGGAATCGCACAGTAAAAAGATCACCATCAACACAGATGGGAAATTGGTCTTTTTGAACAGTGATGATATTCTTTACGCGGAATCCGATGGCAACTACAGTACCATCTTCCTAAAAGATGGCCAAAAAATCTTGCTCACCAAGAAATTGAAAGAGGTGAATGCATTGTTACCTGAAAGTAGCTTTTTCAGGATTCACAATTCATATATCATCAATCTCAACAAGATAAAGGAATTCCTCAAGACCGATGGTTATGTGGTTTTGGAATCCAATCATAAAATACCTGTGTCCCGGCAAAAAAAATCCGACTTTTTGGATATGCTGTAACTTTCCATAAGCCTGTGCCCAACCTAAAGTTCAAACAAATCGAATGCCTACATCGAGTTCCCCGAACTACGCTGGCCGTTTTGTTGTTGGTCACAATCCTTGCTCCCTTGCAAGCACAGGAAATCCCCGAAGATTTCAAGGAAAAGGTAGAAACCTTGGTACAACTCCAGCCAAAAACCTATGAATATTTGGACGAGGAAATGAACAGGGAAAAACACGACACTACACTGATCCGGTATTTTGTGAACCATGCCCAAGAAAACGCCTATTTGGAGGGGGAGGCCTATGGCCTTAACCAATTGGGAATGAAATACAGGAATGTATCCCAGTATAAAAAATCGGCAGAGTTGCATGAACAGGCGCTGGAAGTCTCCGAAAAAGCCAACAATACCGAACTTCGGGTATTGAGCCTAAACATGTTGGGGGTGGTATATAGGCGTACCGATGCCATTAAGACAGCCTTGGACTATAACCAAAAAGCCCTTGAACTGGCCGAGAGTGTTGAAAACCCTTCAGTACATATCAAAAGAAGCATCAACGTAGCATTGAACGGTATTGGAAACCTATACCAAACGCTGGAACAATATGACCTGGCCATTGTGCGGTTCAAAAGGGCCCTAAAACTGGAAGAAGAACTTGGCAATAAATTGGGGTTGGCCATCAACCACCAGAATATTGGAAATTGCCTTGAAGAGAAAGGAGATTTGGAAGGTGCCTTGGAAAACTATCGGAAATCTTTGGCCTATAATGAAGAGATCAATTCGGAATATGGGAGCATTATCTGCAAGAACAGCCTTGCCCAAATCTACCTAAAACAGGATATGCCTTATGCGGCCCTGGTATTATTGGAGCCCCTTCTTGATGCCTCCAAAAGAATCGGGGACTTTTTTATTACAGCATCCATTTTCATCAATACCGGTTGGGCACATACCAAGCTGGGCAATTTTGAAAAAGCCCATCAATACATTCAGGAGGGATTGGACATGGCCTTGAACCGAAATATGCCAAGTAGTATTCTATATGGGTATCAAATGATGTCCGATTTGGAAAAGTCCAGGGGAGATTACAAAAAAGCCTATGAGTATTATAAAAAGGCCGATGAGTACGATGCCCAAATTTCCAGCGCCACCAATCTAAGGTATATGAACGATATCATCGTGCGTTACGAAGATGACAAGAAGAACAACCAAATTGCCGTGCTGGCCAAACAGAATGAAATTGTTAGGCTCAGGTTGAAAAAAAACCAGACCACCCTATTGGTCAGTGCGCTTATCGTTGGGCTCATTTCCTCCATTC
>JAGQZL010000245.1 GCA_020434915.1 Allomuricauda sp.
TTTATTCCAGTTGAAATGAGGTTAGTGACCAAGTCTTTATTGTTGGCACTATTTGCCATAGGTTCCGTAAGTGCACAGAACAAGGAACTACAGTACGATTTTTATGAAATCCCACAGGCCTTGATGCTGAATCCAGGAGTGAAAACCTCCCAACAGTGGCATGTAGGGGTGCCCGTTATTTCGGGATTGTCAGTTCAGGCAGCAACGAGCGGTGTTACTGTCAACGACCTTTTTGCCAATGATGGTGTTGACTTTACCACCAAGGTGCAAGAACGCGTTTTGGATGTAATGACACGGAAGGATGATTTTAGCTCAACCAGTCAAATAGAAGGGTTTACGGTAGGTTTTAGGGGAAAGAACAGACCCGACGACTATTATTCCTTTGGAATGTATGGCGAATTGGATGTTATTTCCTATTGGCCAAAGGATTTGGCCATTTTGGCTTTTGAGGGCAATGGTGGCGCCAATATTGATAGAAGCTTTGATTTGGGGGATTTGAAACTTCGGGGCGAAATGATCAACGTGTTCCATTTTGGGATCAACAGAAAAATGGGTAATTCCCTTACCGTGGGGGCACGTGCAAAACTGTATTCCAGCATTTTCCAGTTCCAGTCCATTAAAAACTCGGGCTCGTTTGTAACCACGCAGGGTCAGGACAATATTTATGTGAGTACGATCAATGCAGATCTGCAATTGCAAACGGCAGGTATTAAGGGTTTTTATGACATTGCAGAGGATGATACCTCTTCTTCCAGGAGAGCGGATGTGAAACGTCTGTTTGCTAAAAGAGTATTGCTGGGAGGCAATCTTGGGCTGGGTTTTGATGCAGGCTTTAGCTATGAATTGAACCCACAGACCACCATTACTGCCAGTATTTTGGATGTAGGCTTTATTTATAACTCCAAGGATGTGTGGAACTATACCTTGAACGGGACTGCCAGTACAGAAGGGGTAACGGTTTTCTTACCAGAAGATATCAATGATGTGGACAACGACCTATGGCAGGAACTGATCGATGATATTGAGGAGGACCTACCCTATGGGGAAGACACATCAGGATATATTTCCTTTAGGCCCGTAAAAGCCTATGGTTCCATTCGCTATGATTTTGGAGAAGGAGGAAACCCTGTATTTGATAACTGTGGTTGTGGTGTAAATGAAGGGGGAGGGACCAACCGTGATTACTATAGGAACAGTGTAGGCGGTCAATTGTTCATGATGAAGCGGCCTCGGGGAGTTCAGGCTGCCCTTACTGGATTTTATCAAAGACGTTTTGGCAGAACATTGGCCTTGAAGACCACCTATACCATAGATAAATATTCTTGGACCAACATAGGGGCTGGATTAAATGTTCAGGCAGGACCAGTAAATTTTTATGTGCTGGCAGACAATCTTTTGGGCTACGCCAATATCGCGGATAGCCACCATGTATCTTTACAGTTCGGATTTAATATCATATCTTGGAACGATAATTGATTATTCCTGGATATGAGATCGAGATTGCTATACACATTGCTTTTTGTCATGGTAGTGGGCTTTGCTGCCCACGGACAGTTGAATGACTACAAATACATTATTGTTCCCAAAAAATTTGCTGATTTTAAGGGGGTAAACAAGCATCAGACCAGTACATTGGTCAAATATTATTTCACCCAAAATGGGTTTACTGCTGTTTATGACGATGCACTTCCTTTAGATTTGGCAACCAATAGATGCTTGGGACTTGTAGCCGAACTTTTGGATGAATCATCCATGTTTTCCACAACGGTCATAATTTCCTTAAAGGATTGCAAGAATGTTGAGGTATTCCGCTCTGCGGAGGGTAAAAGCAAGGTCAAGGAATATGATCAGGCCTATAAGGAAGCCATTCAGGATGCATTCTCTTCGTTTTCAGGAACTATGAACTATCAATACCAACCCAAAGAAGAAGTAGCCAAAGAAGATGCTCCTGTAACCATTAGTTTTAAGGATGATGTAAAGAAAGTGGTGGAAAAACCTGAAGAAAAGGTCATTGAACAAAAGTCTACTTTGGAAGAGCAAGTCTATAAAAGTGTGGAGCCTAGACCGTCCAATATTACCAAAGCCGTTGAAAAAAACGTTGAATCTGAACCATTGACATCTGGTTTGTTGTATGCCCAACCCATTGAAGGTGGGTTCCAGTTAGTGGACAGCACCCCCAAGGTGGTGTTGAAACTTCAGGAAACATCCATGGACAATATCTTTCTAACTCAGTACATGGGCAGTAGTGCCATGGTATTTCAGAAAGAGGGGAAATGGTTTTTGGAGTATTTGGAAAATGGAGGAAAACAATTGAAGGAGCTCAACATCAAGTTCTAAAAATCGTATTTATCTTTCCAACGACTTTTTAAAAAATCTTTCATGGATTTTTCCCTTGGATTGTTGCCGGGTTTGTAAAATGTAGTTCCGGAAATCTCATCGGGAAGGAATTCAAAATCTACAAAATTTCCTTCATGATCATGTGCATAGGCATAATCCTTGCCATAGCCTAAATCTTTCATCAATTTGGTGGGGGCGTTTCTAATGGCCATGGGTACCGATAGGTCGCCTGTTGTCCTTACGACTTGTTGTGCCTCTTTAATGGCCATATAACTGGCATTGCTCTTTGGGGAACTTGCCAGATAGGTGGCACATTGGCTTAGAATGATTCGTGATTCTGGGTACCCAATAGAAGTTACTGCTTGGAAAGTGGTGTTGGCCAGCACAAGGGCAGTAGGGTTGGCATTGCCAATATCCTCGGATGCCAAGATCAACATGCGTCTTGCAATGAACTTTACATCCTCGCCTCCTTCTATCATTCTTGCCAACCAATAGACCGCTGCATTGGGGTCGCTTCCCCTAATGGATTTTATAAATGCGGAAACAATGTCATAATGCTGCTCTCCCGTTTTGTCATAGAGAACGGTATTTTTTTGCACCTTGCCCAAAACCAATTCGTTGGTGATGGTAATCTGGTCAGTGGCTTCGGAATTGACGATAAGATCAAAAATATTGAGCAACTTCCGGCCATCCCCACCGGATAATCGTAACAAGGCCTCGGTTTCCTTCAAAACGATTTTTTTGGATTTTAGGACACTGTCCGTAGTCATGGCCCTTTCCAAAAGAGCTATCAAGTCTTCCTTTCCAAAGGGATTGAGAACGTAGACCTGACATCTGGAAAGTAGGGCAGGAATAACTTCAAAGCTAGGGTTTTCAGTAGTGGCGCCAATCAAAGTGATCCATCCTTTTTCCACAGCGCCCAATAACGAATCTTGCTGCGATTTGCTAAAACGATGGATCTCGTCAATAAACAAAATAGGGTTTTTGGAAGTAAACAAACCACCACTTTGTTTGGCTTTTTCAATGACCTCCCTCACATCTTTTACTCCACTACTTATGGCACTCAGGGTGTAAAAGGGGCGTTGGCTTTCCGTGGCTATAATATTTGCCAAGGTGGTTTTTCCGGTCCCCGGAGGTCCCCAGAAAATGAGTGAAGGGATAACACCTTTTTTGATTTGATTGGTCAAAGCGCCTTCTTTGCCCACCAAATGTTGCTGGCTAATATAATCTTCCAGGGTCTTGGGCCTTATCCTTTCTGCCAGTGGTTCGTTCATAGCGATAAAAATACTATAAATTTAGGGGTAAATTAGTTTTAATGGACCGTGAAGAATTGATGCCTGACAATTTGTGTACATTGAAATGTCTGGTAGGATAATTGCGACTAAGGAGGTATGAACCCAAAGGAACCCTTTAAATTTTCCAATGTTGTTTTGATTGCGCCATTATTGGCCATACTTTCCATTTGGACGGTGTTTTGGGTAGAAGTGAAGTTCGGGCTTAATTTTAATGATTTTGGCATCTATCCTAGAAGACTTTCTGGCTTAAAAGGGGTCTTGTTCAGTCCTTTTATCCATGGATCGGTGGAACATTTATACAACAACACTATTCCTTTGGCCATTCTAACAGCTTTTCTTTTCTATTTCTATAGGACAGCTGCCGCAAAGGTCCTCTTTTTGGGAGTGATTCTTTCAGGGTTGTTGACATGGGCCATTGCAAGGCCCTCATATCATATTGGAGCGAGCGGACTTATTTATGTCTTGGTGAGCTTTATTTTCTTTAAAGGGATTTTTACCAAACACTATCGGTTGGTTGCCCTATCCTTGGTGGTTGTCTTCATTTATGGGAGTATGATCTGGTATATATTCCCTGTAAAGGATGGTATTTCTTGGGAAGGGCATTTGGCAGGGTTTTTAACAGGACTTTTGTTGGCCTTGTTTCTTAAAGTAAAGACTCCGGAAATCAAAAAATACGAGTGGGAGCAAGAGGAGTATGATGAAGGGAACGATCCCTTCCTCAGACATTTTGATGAGCATGGAAACTTTATTGAAAGAAAGGAGGAAGATGATACCCAGGAAATACAGGTCAACTATCACTACAAAAAAACGAAGGAGG
>JAGQZL010000246.1 GCA_020434915.1 Allomuricauda sp.
TTAGCAATTAGCAATTAGCAATTAGCAATTAGCAATTAGCAATTAGCAATTAGCAATTAGCAATTAGCAATTAGCAAAAATACATAATGGCAATCAGGACAGCTGTTCATTGATTATTGTTTATTGGACATTGACAACTTACACAATGAAGATATACACCAAAACAGGCGACCAAGGCACCACGTCACTTTTCACAGGTAGAAGGGTTGCCAAACACCATATCCGGATAGAAAGTTACGGTACCATAGATGAGCTTAACTCACATCTAGGGTTACTACGTGACCAAGATATGGATGGACATTCCAAAAAAATGCTGGTCCTTATCCAAGAAAAATTGTTCACCGTGGGATCTATACTGGCAACGGAACCCAATAAGGACAACAGGCTCAAAATTCCAAGGATAAACAATGCTGATATTGAGTTGTTGGAAAAGGAAATGGACCAAATGAACGAAGAATTGCCCGAGATGACTCATTTTATCCTTCCGGGTGGGCACACCACCGTGTCATACTGTCATGTTGCCAGAACTGTATGCCGCAGGGCGGAGCGGATGATTTCCTATCTACATGAAAACGAACCGGTACCTGAAACCCTTCTGTCCTACATCAACCGGTTGTCCGATTATTTGTTTGTACTGGCACGAAAGTTATCACATGATTTGAACGCCCAAGAAATCAAGTGGATTCCAGAGAAATTGGACTGATAAAATCATTTTTTTTAACCGATTGTTTTGTGAACAACAAAATAATTTTTAAATAATCCAGTTTTTACTTGACAAATTGGGTTTAAAAATTATTTTTGCAAAAAATTTAAAATCAAACCGTTACTATGTACTGGACTTTAGAACTAGCCTCATATTTAAGTGATGCGCCTTGGCCAGCCACCAAAGACGAACTGATAGATTACGCAATCCGTACCGGAGCTCCATTGGAAGTTGTAGAAAATTTGCAGTCCATGGAAGAAGAAGGCGGTGAGATATATGAGTCCATCGAGGAAATCTGGCCAGATTATCCTACCGAAGAGGACTACCTCTGGAATGAGGATGAATATTAGATTTCGAAAAAACAAACCACGTTAAAAAGTCTCATTTGAGGCTTTTTTTTATGTAATTTTGACAGCCCAGCAAAAGATTTCACACACAATCCTATCTGTGGAACAGCTTTTGCCATTCTAACGAAAAGATAATTCATGAGTTTTATTAATTCCGTACTAAAGGTATTTGTAGGAGATAAATCGGAGAAAGATGTAAAAGCACTCCAACCTTTGGTAAAAGAAATAAAATCCTTTGAGCAGCAGCTGGAAGGACTGTCGCATGACGAGCTGAGACAAAAAACCATAGCCTTTAAGGAGTTGATTGCAGATAGCTGCAAGGAAATCAATGATCAAATAGCCACACTTCAGGAAGAGGTTGAAAATTCAACAGATATAGACCGTAACGAGGAAATCTATTCCGAAATAGACAAACTCAACGAAGAGGCCTACAAAATTTCCGAAAAAGTTTTGAACGATATCCTTCCCGAGGCCTTTGCAGTGGTGAAGGAAACAGCAAAACGTTTTGCAGCCAACGAAACCATTACGGTAAGTGCATCGGAATTTGACCGAAAATTATCAGGTGACAGAGATTATGTGTCCTTGGAAGGCGATAAAGCCGTATGGAAAAACTCATGGGATGCCGCTGGTAAGGAAGTTACCTGGGACATGGTACACTATGATGTACAGTTGATCGGTGGTATAGCACTGCATCAAGGAAAAATAGCCGAAATGCAGACTGGTGAAGGTAAGACTTTGGTGGCCACACTCCCACTCTACTTGAATGCATTGGCCGGAAAAGGTGCCCATTTGGTTACCGTGAACGACTACCTTGCCAAAAGGGACAGCGCTTGGATGGCCCCATTGTTCGAGTTCCATGGACTTTCTGTGGATTGTATAGACAAACACCGCCCTAACTCAGATGGAAGAAGGGCAGCCTATAATGCCGATATCACCTACGGAACCAACAACGAGTTTGGTTTTGACTACCTACGTGACAATATGGCGCACACACCGGATGATCTTGTTCAGCGTCCGCACCACTATGCCATTGTGGATGAGGTGGATTCCGTATTGATCGATGATGCCCGTACCCCTTTGATCATATCGGGTCCCGTACCAGAAGGGGATCGTCATGAGTTCAACGAATTGAAACCAAAGGTTTCTGACATTGTCCAAAAACAACGTCAATATCTTACAGGTGTTTTGGCAGAAGCCAAACGATTGATCAAGGAAGGGGATACTAAAGAGGGTGGCTTTTTACTGTTGCGCGTGCATCGCGGACTTCCAAAGAACAAAGCGCTCATCAAGTTTTTGAGTGAGGAGGGTGTTAAGCAGTTACTCCAAAAAACCGAAAACTATTACATGCAGGACAACAACAGGGAAATGCCCAAAGTGGATGAAGAACTGTTGTTCGTAATCGATGAAAAAAACAACCAGATTGAACTTACCGACAAGGGAGTTGAATATATTTCCGGTGACGGTGACAAGGACTTCTTTGTAATGCCCGATATTGGTAGTGAAATTGCCAAAATTGAAAAGCAAAACCTTGAAATTGAAAAGGAAGCAGAGCTTAAGGAAGACCTTTTCAAGGACTTCGCCATAAAAAGTGAGCGTATCCACACATTGACCCAGTTGTTGAAAGCGTATTCCCTATTCGAAAAGGATGTGGAATATGTGGTCATTGAGAACAAAGTGCTTATTGTAGATGAGCAGACGGGGCGTATCATGGACGGTAGACGCTATTCCGATGGTCTTCACCAAGCCATCGAGGCCAAGGAAAATGTGAAGATTGAGGCCATGACCCAAACCTTCGCCACCATTACCTTGCAGAACTACTTTAGAATGTACAACAAGTTGGCCGGGATGACCGGTACGGCGGTGACGGAAGCGGGCGAATTTTGGGAAATCTATAAGTTGGATGTGATGGAAATCCCAACCAACCGACCTATTGCCCGAGATGACCGACACGATTTGATCTACAAGACCAAGCGCGAAAAATACAATGCCATCATTGAAGAGGTCACCCTATTGGCCAACGCTGGAAGACCTGTATTGATCGGTACCACTTCTGTGGAAATTTCAGAATTGTTGTCCAAATTATTGAGCGTTCGAAAAATACCGCACAACGTATTGAACGCCAAATTGCACAAAAAAGAAGCAGATATTGTTGCCGAAGCCGGTAAAGCGGGCGTAGTGACCATTGCCACCAACATGGCTGGTAGGGGTACCGATATTAAATTGACTCCCGATGTGAAGGAAGCTGGTGGTTTGGCCATTATTGGTACAGAACGACACGATTCACGTCGTGTGGACAGACAGCTCCGAGGTCGTTCCGGGCGCCAGGGAGATCCCGGTAGTTCCCAGTTCTATGTTTCCTTGGAAGATAATTTGATGCGTTTGTTCGGTTCGGACCGTGTGGCCAAAATGATGGACCGTATGGGCTT
Source organism: Allomuricauda sp. (assembly GCA_020434915.1). Taxonomy (GTDB): domain Bacteria; phylum Bacteroidota; class Bacteroidia; order Flavobacteriales; family Flavobacteriaceae; genus Flagellimonas. Next base: position 3,477 of record JAGQZL010000246.1, read on the forward strand.
GGAAGAAGGGGAAGTGATTCAACACTCCATGATGACCAAATCCATTGAGCGCGCCCAGAAAAAAGTGGAAGAGAACAACTTCGGTATCCGTAAACGTTTGTTGGAGTATGATGATGTCATGAACGCCCAACGGGAAGTGGTCTACAAGCGAAGAAGACACGCCCTGCAAGGGGAACGTCTGAAAGTGGACATTGCCAATATGATCTACGACACCTGTGAAACAGTTGCGGAGACCAATAAAATGGCCGATGATTTCAAAAACTTCGAGTTTGAGCTTATCAAGTTTTTCTCCATTACCTCACCCATCACTGAAGAAGAGTTCAAAAAAATGGGCTTTCAGGAAATTGCCGGTACCATTTATAAGGCTGCCTATGATTACTACAAGCAGAAGATGGAGCGAAGTGCCACTGTGGCCTTCCAGGTCATCAAAAAAGTATTTGAGGACGAAGGCAACAAGTTTGAGCGCATCGTGGTTCCGTTCACAGATGGTATAAAGACGCTTAATGTGGTCACCAATCTTGAAAAAGCCTATAAAACAGATGGTAAGCAGTTGATCACCGATTTTGAAAAGAACATCACCCTAGCAATCATAGATGATTCTTGGAAAACCCACTTGCGCAAAATGGACGAGTTGAAACAATCCGTGCAATTGGCCGTACACGAACAAAAAGACCCACTTTTGATCTATAAGTTCGAGGCCTTTGAACTTTTCAAAGGGATGATGGACAAAGTGAACAAGGAAGTGATCTCTTTCCTTTTCAAAGGAGAATTGCCTTCAGAGAATACCAATCAGATCCAAGAAGCAAGAACGGTCCGCAGACCCAAGGAAAACCTTCAGACTTCTAAAGAGGAAATTCCCAATAGTGACGAATTGGCCGCCCAGAACAGGGCCGCAGGCCAAACACAAGGTCAAAGACAACAAATTA
>JAGQZL010000247.1 GCA_020434915.1 Allomuricauda sp.
TTGCAGCGCCAGACCAACGGCCAGGCCTGCTGCGGCAATTACGGCGGCAAAAGTGGTTACATCAACACCCAATCTGGAGATGACCACTATGATCAAGAACACTTTTAGTGCCCACGAGAATAAATTGAGTAAAAATTTTTGCAGGGACTCATCGTACTTGCTTTTGGACATGACCTTTCGGGTGCCCTTGATCACTTTTTTGATGACCCACATACCCACAAGGTAGATGAGTATGGCCGTAATAAGTTTCGGTCCAAAATCCTTGGCTAGATCAAGGCCATAATTGATCCATTCTTCTGCTTTTTCCATGGTGTCTGATTTTTGTTAGTGTTCTAGTAGTGAGACACTAAGTTACTAAAGAAGGTCACTTTATCATCCCCATGGGGCCTTAAAAAAAGAAAAGGGCGACAAATGTCGCCCTATCCAAAATGTATGATGATTGGTCTTAGCCTTTCAAAAATTGGCCTATTTCCCCTAAACCTTCCCCTTTAAAGTCAGATTTTTGGATGGCCTGCATCAATTGTACAATATGCGCTGGGTTCATATCCTTGCCCAACACACGTACCAAGGCAAATCCTTTGTCCTTGCTATCGCCATAAATGATCACCTCATCAATGGCATCTTCCTCACCCAGGTATTTGATCACACCTTTTCCGTATTGGGAGTTGATCTTCATCAATTCCACAAAATCGTCACCTTTAAGAATCTCCTTCACTTTTTTCTTCTCCAATTCATATTCTGCGGCGTTGTCATCATTCTTTTTAAATGCCAACAAATTGAACTTACGCAGGGATTCAACCGCCTCTTTTTGGGTGGGTGTTAGATCCACACCTTCCATTTTTAGAATACTGGCGGGAACATCAATGGACAAAAAGTTTGGGTTCTCGGAATTGTCCACGTAATACTCCTGCAAACTTTGTTGCGAAGAACAGGAAGCCAATAATACCGCTCCCAATACCATAATGCTTTTAAAAATATGTTTCATTGCTCTGTTTTTTTGATTGATTTTAAAACAGCTGATCAGCTGACAGTTATTAGTTGGGAGTTTTTGTATTTTGTTACAGTTTCCCACCAAATACTGTCAGCTGAAGAACTTTTTAGTTATCCTTTCCCGCTTTGTTCAATTCTTCGGGAAGGTTCATTTTCTTGGTCAATGAATTGATCTTGTTCAAATCAATGTCTCCGGTAAGGGACAAGATCACGGTCTCGAACTTACGGCCATCAGCTTCTACATCCTTCATCCCGGTAACGAACATCAACAGCTCGCTTACGTGGTCATCATCGCGGCCTTGTTTGATGTAAAACTTCACATTGGCATCCTTGTCCTTTATCCGCATCAACTCTTCCAATCTAGAAGAACCTAGGTAGCTGTTCACGGCAGCTTTCATATCGGCTCCGATGTTTTTGTCATCGGTAGTGAACACCTTCAAACTTTTCAAACTACTTGCAATGTCCATAAAATCCCTTGCTTCTGGGTCATCCACTTCCACATCGATCTTGGCCAATAGGTTGAACATGCTCTTGTTCACCACTACCGAGGTTACTTCGTCCATATCCTCGAACTTGTCAAAAAGGGATTGTGAAAATCCGGCCAATGGCAATAAAGCGATCGTTACGATTAAAATATACTTTTTCATTTTGTTACGTTTTTTAATTGTTGTTATAAATTTTCTCTCTTGCTGCTTCAAACTCTTTTAGATAGGCCACTTTTTCTGTACCGCGGCCAAAATTCTCCGCCAAGAGTTCAAATGCTTTTTTGGTTTCTTGATAGGCAAGCAGTGCCTGATCTTTCTCCAATTGTTTTCTTTCTTGGTATTGATTACCAAAATAGATGCCAAAGGTTAAAACTACTGCCGCTGCAACGGAAAGCCACTTATAATAGTTTACTCTAGGTTTTAATGGTACCTGCTTGGTGTACTTTTCTTCCTTGGCGATGGAAAAGTAGTTGAACATGGGCCTGTACTGCTCCAAATGCGGTGCTACGCTATCTTGCGCGAAATACTCCCTAAGTGTTCTTTCTTCGGCCACTGTGGTAGAGGCCTCGAAATACTTTTCCAATATTTTTTCTACGTTACCCAATTCCATAGCTATGTTTTTTCATTAATTCTTCCCTAACTGATTTTCTTGCCCTGGACAGTGCCACACGCACCGCCGTTGGTTTCATGTCCAATAGTTCGCAGATTTCCTCGAACTCGTATTGCTCCACGTCCCGTAGTTGCAATACCATTTTTTGTTGTTCTGGCAGGTCTTCCATGATACGCTCCATCCAGCTGATGCTGTCCTCGGCCTCCAATTGGCGTTGTAGCGACACATTTTCATCCGTGTAATTACTGTGCACCAATTTCAGGTTACCTGCTTGCTTGGACTTTAATCGGTCCAAACAAAAGTTTTTGGTCATGGTCATGGCAAAAGCCTCAACATTTTTGTACTCTCCCATCGACTCGTTCTTTGACCAAAGCTTCAACAAAATTTCCTGGGTGGCATCCTCCGCTTCTTCCCTGGACACCAGTAGGCGCTTGGCCATCCGGTATAGCTTGTCCTTGAAGGGCATCACCACGTTTAAAAATTCTGCTTGTTTCATTTGGTTGTCTTAGTTGTTCCAGGGTTCTTTTTTATCGCCCTACATTATCACGACGACACATATCGAAATTTGTTACAAAAAATTTGCAATCTCCCAAGATGTAGCTATTTTGCAAGGTAAAAATTATACTAATCTCCAAGGACAGCTTACTTATTTTCCATTGGCTTTTAGGTTATGTGGAATGAAATTTGTGGGTTTTCCTTGTAAATTACAGCTATGAAAAAATACTTTTTAGTCTTTTTGGGTCTTACCCTTATTATTTCATCATGTAGTAATGATGATAATCAAATTAAAAATACGGGGACACCTGATCCGGACCCAACATCCGAAGTCGACGTTACCGTACAGAATTTTATGTGGCAGGCATTGAACCTCTGGTACTTCTGGCAAGCCGATGTTCCAGACTTGGCGGACAGCCGGTTTTCTTCGGATGCGGAATACACCGAATTCTTGGAAAACAACACGGACCCTGAAAGTTTTTATTACGATACGCTTCTCTTTACCGATGATCGTTTCAGTTTTTTGAATGAAGACTATTCCGAATTGGTGAGCAATTTATCGGGTGTATCCAAAAGCAATGGATTGGAATTCGGACTGGTCCGATTTTCAGGAAGTGATGACATCTTTGGATATGTACAATACATTTTACCGGATTCCGATGCTTCCACTAAAGACATTCAACGCGGTGACATTTTTTTGGAAGTGGATGGCGTACAACTGACCATCAATAATTATATTGAGCTGTTGTTCGGCGATAATGACACCTATGAGTTGAGCATTGCCCATATTGAAGGTAACACCGTTGTGGACGATAACAGGACCGTAAGCTTGACCAAGATTGAAAACCAAGTGGAAGATCCCATTTTGATTGCCGAAACATTGGATGTAGGTGGTACCAAAGTAGCCTATTTAATGTACAACCGCTTCTTGAGCAATTTTGATGAGCAACTCAACCAAGCTTTTGCTTCCTTCAAAGCCCAAGGCGCTACTGAATTGGTGCTCGACCTGCGCTATAACCCAGGAGGCTCTGTGAATACTTCCCGTTTATTGGCCAGTATGGTCTATGGAACCAATACCGACGAGGTTTATATCCGCCAGCGGTGGAACGACAAAATTCAAGCGCAATTGAGCGATGATTTCCTCACCGATTACTTTGCCAGCTCCACAGGCTCCAGTGCAATCAACACGCTAAATCTGAGCAGGGTATTTGTGTTGGCACAGTACAGTTCCGCTTCCGCCAGTGAGTTGGTGATGAACGGTTTGGCCCCCTATGTGGACGTAATCCATATTGGTGAGACCACCAGAGGAAAGAATGAATTCTCCATTACTTTGGTAGACGACCCGGGCAATTCATTTATTTATAGCAGCAGCCGTGAGGGTAATATCAATGCAGACAATAGCTGGGGGCTCCAACCTTTGGTTGGGCGCAACGAAAATGCTGCCGGTTTTTATGACTACACCAGTGGTCTTTCACCAGATATTGAATTGGCAGAAGATTTGGCAAACCTTGGTGTTTTGGGCGATGTAAATGAACCCTTATTGGCACGCGCGCTGGAAGAAATCAATGGAACAGGGTCCAAAAAGGATTTCACGGTTCAAATGAAAGCTGAATCCTTTACCACCTCAAGGGTGCATACCCCCATAAAAGACAATATGTATTTGGATAAGCCGCTTCCAACGGATATCCAACTGAACTAAAAAAAGCGGCCAATGGCCGCTTTTCTTTTTTTATAGACTCAGGTTAAGCCCTATCCTGATGTTTCTACCCCTTGTGGTATATCCGATGACCTCGGTAAA
>JAGQZL010000248.1 GCA_020434915.1 Allomuricauda sp.
TCCCAAGGGTCTGAGTTGGGTCTGCCATCGGCGGCCCATTCTGCCCTAAGTTCGTTGGTTCTTTTTACTTTATCCACAACATCAGGATTCAATCGCATTTCCTCTGTGGTTACCGTTGGTGTAAAGGAGAACTGGGTAATCATTCCAGGCACGCAGTTCATTTGGGCCCTAAAATGTGGCATATAAGCTGAATGCAATACATCCTGTGATCTCATTTTAAAGTTCACCTTTCTTCCAACAGGCAAGTGCAATTCTTTAACGATCACATCATCCTCTCCATTGGGGTCGGACTCATCAATACCCAATATGTTGGCCCTATCAATATCAATTAAACGCACATTGGCATCCCCAAGAACATTATCATCACCTGCATACCGTGCGGTCCAGTTAAATTGTTGCGCATATAGCTCCACTACCAAAGGATCATCATCTTCATTGATGTCCATAATGTTGGTCCAAGTGTACAATCCCCAAAGGATCAACCCCGCCAATACAATAACTGGTATAATGGTCCAGATAAACTCCAAACGATCGTTGTCTGCGAAAAAAAGCGCTTTTTTTCCTTTTTGACCTCTGTACTTATATCCAAAATAGTGCAGCAATGCCTGTGTGATGGTCTGTACAAAGAAAATGATTCCCATGGACACCCACATCAGCTGGTCATATTGACCTCCATGCTCGGAAGCAGCCTCTGGAAGAAGGGTTTTTCCATACTTTGCAAAACTGAAAATGGTAATCCCGTAAATGAAGATAAGGAAGGCAAACAAAAGATAACCGTTGTTTTTGTTATCGGAATCGTTTGCTATTTCAGCGCGCTCTGTTTTTGGTTGTGACAGTTCGAAAATCTTGGTCATTTGCCAGATTGCAATCGCCACCAGTACTAAAACAGTCAATGTTAATAATGCAGTCATCGTATATCTATCTAATCTAAGACTTAAATCGTATTAATAATGAAAATGTCTACTTTCCTCAATAAATGGGTTGCGCTTGGGCTGTAGCGGCGCTTTTGTCAAAGCGGTGAATACCCAGAACACAAACAATCCACCAAAGAACAGGATACCTCCTATCTCAGGAAGTCCTATGAACCATTGGTCCCCTACCGTGGCCGGCATCACCATATTGAAAATATCCAAATAGTGACCCAATAACACTACAATACCGGTCATGATCACAAACCAGTTTACTCGTTTGTAGTCACTGTTCATCAATACCAAAAGTGGGAATATAAAGTTCATGACCAACATACCAAAGAAAGGCAGTTTGTAATCCTGGAAACGAGCCACGTAGTACGTAACTTCTTCCGGAATATCGGCATACCAGATCAACATAAATTGTGAAAACCAAAGGTAGGTCCAGAAAATACTGATCCCGAACATGAACTTGGCCAAATCATGAATGTGGCTGTTGTTTACATTTTCCAAGTAACCTTTGGATTTCAAGTAAACGGTTACCATGGCAATTACCGTGATACCGGATACAAACATACTGGCAAATACATACCATCCAAACAAGGTACTGAACCAGTGCGGATCCAAACTCATGATCCAATCCCAGGACATCATGGATTCCGTTACCAGATAGAATACCAAGAAACCGGCAGACCATCTAAAGTTCTTTACAAAGTTGCTGTTATCAGTGGCCTCGTCTTGAGCCAAGGAAAGTTTTCTTGAATATTCACGGTAGAAAATCCATCCTCCCAAGAAAATGGCAGCTCTTACCAAGAAGAATGTTGGGTTCAAGTATCCAGATTTTCCTTGAAGCAATTCATCGTGTGCCACAGTTTCAGCATCCATCCAAACGAACATGTGGTTCATGTGAAGCACGGAAAGTACCAGAATCACGAAAACGATAATCCCTCCTGGTACCAAATAGGCCGTAATCCCTTCCATTACACGGAACAACAAAGGGGACCATCCAGCTTGGGCGGCTCTTTGTATGGCATAAAAAGCCAACACACCCAATGCGATCATAAAGAAAAAGAAGGCGGCCACATACAAGGCGGACCAAGGTCTGTTCTGCAATTGGTGCAACAAATGCTCATCGTGCGAGGTATCATGGGCAGCTTCTGCTCCATGGCCTTGTTCTTCCCCGTGACTTACCACTTCTTCGGCATGACCTTCACCATGACCTCCATCATGCGCAGATGCCACCATGGCCTTTGCCTCTTCCACTGTTGATGGTGCAGACATAAAACCGATTCCCAAAAAAATCAGTCCCACTGCCATGGCAATGAAAGATCCTATTCTAAGTTTGTTTGAAAAGGTGTACATAGTTTGCTCTTATCCAATTATTTTGTTAGGTCTTCCTTTAATTTCATCACGTATTCGGACACTTGCCACATTTCTTTCTCATTGGCGAATTGTGAGGCATAGGAGCCCATGGAATTCAAACCATAATAAATGGTGTGGTAGGTAGTACCGACGGTAATGTTTCTTGCTGCATCATCGTAGCTAGGAACACCCAATATTTTTTCTCTTTTTACAAGATTTCCCTGTCCATCTCCTTTGGCGCCATGACAAATTGCACAATAGATATCGTACAACTCTTTTCCTTTTGCCAAGTTCTCTTCCATGTGAAGTGAATCCAACGGACTTGGGTTCAACCTTGCCAACTCTTTACCTTCCGGAGTGTTTTCGAACTCATAGGGCATGTATCCTCTGGCTATGGTTCCTTCAGCAGGCAACATGGCCTCTGTTCCATCCGGAAACAGACCATTGTCAACTCCTTGATAGGTTTCATATCCTACAGGTTCGTACATGTTTGGCATGTATTGGTAGTTAGGTCTGTTCTTGTCTGCACAAGAGGCAACCAACACCACCAAAACCAAAGCAACACTTATTTTACCTAATTGCTTCATATTATTAAGACTCCTTTTCTGTAACTTTTACTTCTACTGCACCAGTTTCCCATAATAGGTCGGCCAACTCCTTCTCATTGTCGTGTATCCCGATTTCCATCAAAAAGTGGTCATCCGTGGTACGTTTATCAGGATTTTCCGCTTTTTTGAAGGGCCACATTCTACTTCTTAGGTAAAAGGTGATCACCATCAAGTGGGCTGCGAAGAATACCGTCATCTCGAACATGATGGGCACAAAGGCCGGCATGTTGTCCAAATAGCTAAAGCTTGGCTTACCACCAATATCCTGGGGCCAGTCCTCAATCATGATATAGTTCATCATAACAACGGCCACTGCAAGTCCCAAACATCCGTACATAAAGGAGGTAATCGCAATGCGTGTACCTTCCAATCCCATTGCCTTGTCCAGCCCGTGTACGGGGAAGGGGGTATACACTTCCTCGATATGGTGGTGCTCTGCCCTAACTTTTTTTACGGCATGCATCAATATATCGTCATCATTGTAAAGTGCCTGTATAACTTTTGACGCCATAATTACGCTTTATCTTCGTTTAATTTTTTTGCCTGACCTGCCCAATCATCACGTTGTGCCCTTCCAGGGAACGAACCTGTGATGGAATCCAAAAGGTCATATTCTTTCTCGGTCATTTTGCTCACCTGTGCGAACGTATAAATCCCGATTTGATTCAATGCTTGCTCCATTTGAGGACCAATGCCTTTCACTTTTTTCAAATCGTCCGCGGTTTGGGTTTCCGGGTCAAACTTTCCAATGGCCTCCAATAACGTGGATACATGTTCTTCATTGGCTTCAGCTTTAGGAGCCTCTTCAACCTTGGTTGCTCCTTTGGTAGCTGGCATTTGATACAACGGTTTACCTGCCTCCCTTAATTTTTTATACTTCTCACCGGAAGCCTTCAAAATGGATTTCACCTCTGCCTGTGCAATCACTGGGAAAGTTCTTGAGTACAATAGGAACAGTACAAAGAAGAATCCGATGGTTCCCACGAAGATTCCGATATCCACAAAGGTTGGGGAAAACATGGTCCAAGAAGATGGAAGGTAATCTCTGTGCAATGAGGTTACGATGATCACAAAACGCTCAAACCACATACCAATGTTCACCACAATAGAGATGAAGAAAGAGAACATAATGCTGGTACGCAATCTTTTGAACCACATGAACTGTGGAGAGAACACGTTACAGGTCATCATGGACCAATACGCCCAAGCGTAAGGACCTGTGGCCCTGTTCAAGAAGGCATATTGTTCATATTCCACACCTGAATACCAAGCAATGAACAACTCCGTGATATAGGCACAACCTACAATGGAACCTGTAATCATGATCACTATGTTCATCAACTCAATATGCTGTACGGTGATATACGCTTCTAGGTTACACACTTTACGCATAATGATCAAAAGCGTGTTCACCATGGCAAAACCAGAGAAAATCGCACCGGCAACGAAGTACGGTGGGAAGATGGTGGTGTG
>JAGQZL010000249.1 GCA_020434915.1 Allomuricauda sp.
TTAAGATTATGGGTTTGAATTTATTCTTCGATTCCGACTACCTCGATGTCAAAAACAATGGTGGAACCACCTGGAATGGGTCCATAGTCATAATCACCATACCCTAAGTGTGGTGGAATGAACAAACGAAGTTTATCCCCGACCTTCATGGTCAACAATCCTTCCCTAAAGCCAGCTGCCAATTGGGCATCCGGGCTGTAGCTCATCGGGAATGGGGCATATCCGCCTTGGTCTCTTCTTCCGGGATTCAGTTGGTTGAATTTTTCCGCAATCTCTTGAATATTGGTATCAAACAGTTCCCCATTGCTCAACCAACCGGCATAGTTCACCAATGCCATTTGTCCAATTTTAGGCTGTTCCCCGTCACCTTTTTTAATGGTCAAAATTTTCAATCCTGAGGGGGTTTCCTCCGCTTCTGCCATTTGGGATGCAAATTCTGCGGCAAGGTCTTCTTTCATCTTATTAAAAGCAGCTTCCTCTTGTTTTGCTTCTTCAAAATAATCCGTCATTATCTTTATGGCATCAAATTTCTTGGCATCCTTTCCGTTACGGACAATTTCAACGTGGTTCATGACCACATTGACTACTGGTCTGTTTCCAGGTCCGGTTTTCACGTTGGCAATGGAATCCACAACTTCCAGTCCTTTTACCACTTCACCAAAAACGGTGTGCTTGCCATCCAACCATGGAGTTTCTTTATGGGTGATGAAAAATTGACTGCTATTTGTTTTGGGGCCGCGGTTAGCCATGGAAAGGATTCCTTTCCTTGAATGTTTCAATGAATCGTTGAACTCATCCTTAAAGGTGTACCCAATGCTGCCACTCCCACTTCCGGTAGGATCTCCCCCCTGTATCATGAAGTCTTTCATTACGCGATGGAAAATAATTCCGTCATAGAATTTTTTGTCCTTGAATTCGTCATCCAGAAAGGGGCTGTTGCCTTCGGCCAAAGAAACAAAGTTGGCCACGGTTACCGGTGTTTTTTGATATTCCAACTTTACGATGATATCTCCTTTGGTGGTCTGGATGTCTGCAAAAATGCCATCTCCCAAATCGGCATATTTGCTCGATTTGCATCCAAAGAAAGCCATAGAGATCATGGTTAGGATAAAAAGGGATTTTTTCATGGTATCTTAAAAATTTAGTTTAAACTGTCGTTGCTGATGATAATGGTGTGTAGTTCCACCGAAGATTTTAAAGGTGTTTTGGGGCCAATGGCATTGTTGTCGCCCTGATACCCATAAGCTTGTAACGATGGGAAGACAAAGGTTGCCTTCTCGTTTATCTTGAGCAATTTCACTGCATTTTGAAGCCCAGGGAACAACTGTTGCTTGTCAATTACATAAGAGGTAGGACCAATTTCTTCCGAAGTATAGATTGTGTCGTTGTCCAAGGTCATCAGGTTGTAGGAAAACAAGACTTGATCCCCTGTTTTTGGGGAATAGATGGCCGTGTCGTTCTTGCTTTCAAAATAGTACCAAAATCCATTGGGGTTTGCCAAATATTCATGCACGGTATCCTTGGCCATGATCTGTTGGATCAATTGCTCTTCTTCCGCCACCAATTGCTTGTTGCGTTCAATGGACTCTTTGTAAAAACTGCCCGATTTTACTTCCACAGGTCTTCTGGGTTCGGGTCCACCACAATTCGCCACCATCAGGGCTAGCAATAAAATCAAAATTGTTCTCATGGGTTCAATTCAGTTTTATAGGTTTTCAGGATATCATTGAAACGGGCCACGGTTTCCTCCATGCCCAATTCGCTTCGCCCCCCTGCAGCATTTGTGTGGCCCCCACCCTCAAAATGTTTACGGGCAAATTCATTGACTGAAAAATCGCCGGTGGAACGGAGTGATATCTTGATGATGCCTTCTTCTTTGTTTTCGATAAAAATAAGGGCGAAAATAATGCCTTCCAAAGTAAGGCCATAATTCACGAATCCTTCGGTATCCCCTTTTTTGTAATCATAGGCGTCCAGTTCTTCCTGGGTCAAGGTGATGTATGCAGTACGGTATTCTGGAAGAATGACCATGTTGCTCAACGCCACACCCAATAAATGAAGTCTGGAAGGTGAATTGGTGTCGAACACCTTCTGGTGGATTTCCATGTTCTCTGCCCCTTTGTCAATCAACTCGGCAACCACCCGATGGGTTTTACTGGAAGTGGAGCGGTATTTAAAAGAACCTGTATCGGTCATGATGCCCGTATAGAGGTTGGTGGCAATTTCCTTGGTAATCTTGTCGGTTTCACCCAAGAAGTCAATGAAATTATAGACCATTTCACATGTGGAACTCATGGTAACATCCGAATAGGTCACCTTGGCATAGTCACCTGGTTGCTGGTGGTGGTCGATCATGATGAAATCGGCTTTGGCCTCTATCAAATTGGATTCCATTTGTCCGACCCGGGAAAGATCGTTGAAATCCAACGTAAAAATCAAGGTGGCATCCTCCAATAGTTGTTTGGCCCTATGGTTTTCCCTTTCAAATATGATGACATCCTCGTTACAAGGCATCCATTTCAGGAACTTTGGGTAATCGTTTGGGGCTATCACATGAGCCGATTGCCCCATATCCTTCAAAAAACAATACAATGCCAAACATGAACCCATAGCATCCCCGTCTGGGTTTTTATGCGGAATTATGGCAATTTTCTGAGGCTGGGAAAGTATCGATTTTACGGTCGTGATGTCCACTGGATTCATGCGGCCAAATATACAATAATATAATATAGAGCTAAGGGCCATTATCCTTATTTTTGGAGGACTAAATTCAAACCATGAGACACTTTACCATATTATTGGCAATGATGGCTGTGCTCTTCAGCTGTAAAAAGAAAACTGAAAAAACACCCACCGTTGAAGAACAGGCAAAGCCTGATTTTATAGTAGCTTTTGGGTCCTGTAACATGCCTCAGGAACCCAATCCGTTTTGGGATGATATTTTGGCGGAAAACCCAAATGTCTGGGTATGGGGTGGTGATATCGTTTATGCGGATACCGATGATATGGATAGATTAAGGGCGATTTATGCCATGCAGGATAGTGTGCCTGCATATGCCAAGTTGAAGGCAGAAGTGCCCATCATCGGGACGTGGGACGATCATGATTTTGGTTTGAATGACGGCGGAGCCAATTTCAGCGTTAAAAAAGAAAGTCAGCAGGTGTTTTTGGATTTTATGGAAGTGCCTGCCGATAGTGAACGAAGGATGCGAGAAGGGGTCTATGCTTCCCACGAGTATGAAACCCCAAAGGGCAAGGTGAAAATCATTGTCTTGGACACCCGATATTTTAGAAGTGACCTGATCAAGGATGAAGATCCGAACAGGCGCTACAAACCGGATACTTCGGAGGAGGCAACCGTACTTGGGGATGCTCAGTGGGCTTGGTTGCAGGAGGAGCTTTCCGGTTCCACTGCCGATTTCAACCTGATCATGTCCAGTATCCAGGTGCTTTCCGGGGAGCACGGATTTGAAACGTGGGGTAATTTTCCAAAGGAAACGGAAAAATTGGAAACCATCATTGTGCAATCAAACGCAAAAGGGGTGATCTTACTTTCCGGGGACCGACACATTTCAGAATTCTCCAAAACCGATGTTGCGGGATTGCCCTATCCGCTGATTGATTTTACAAGCAGCGGCTTAACGCATTCGTATGCCAGTTTCAGTGGGGAACCTAATAAATATAGAGTGGGAGAGGTGGTCTCCGATAAGAGTTACGGGGTAATTACCTTTGACTTTGATAAAAAAGAAGTGGATTTGAAGATAATGGGTGACAACGGAACTGTGCTGCAAGAGTTAAAACAAAGCTACTAAACCTTGTCCCTTGATTGAAAAAATGTACTTTTGCGCAAAATTTTTTAAGAAATGACGGGAAATAGAACGTTTACCATGATCAAACCTGATGCCGTTGAAAACGGGTACATTGGTGCGATTTTGGAAAAAATAACGGCTGCAGGTTTTAAAATTGTGGCCATGAAGTATACCCAATTGAGCAAGCGCGATGCCGAAGAATTCTATGCCATCCACAAAGAGCGTCCGTTCTTTGGGGAGTTGGTGGAATTTATGACTAGAGGTCCTATTGTAGCTGCCATTTTGGAAAAAGACAATGCCGTGGATGATTTCCGTGCATTGATCGGTGCCACGAATCCGGCAGATGCTGCTGAAGGTACTATCCGTAAACTATATGCGGCCAGTATCGGCGAAAACGCTGTACACGGTTCCGATAGCGACGAAAATGCTGCTATTGAAGGAGCTTTCCACTTTGCAGGAAGGGAAGTATACTAAATTCAACTGAACCGAAAACATAGAAAGCCACTCAATTTGGGTGGCTTTTTTTATTCCGTTC
>JAGQZL010000024.1 GCA_020434915.1 Allomuricauda sp.
CAAAAAGGAATTTTTGGACTTAACGTTTTAATAGTTTGGCAATCGCTTCGATTTCTTCCTCGGTATTGTAAAAATGGAAACTCAATCGGATACCCCCACCCCTTGGTGAGGTAACCACATCTTCTTCCGTTAATTTAGTGAAAAGCTTTTTATCACCCTTTATATTGAAAATGGTGCTATGCTGCTTCCGTCCTGGAATAAAAGGTTCCAAAAGGTCGAGCTCGGAAAAAACTTCCATTGCTTTTTTGGATAACTTGTTCAAATGGGCCTGAATGTCTTCCAGCCCAATCTCATCCAAAAAATTGATGGCAAACTCCAAACTGCCAAAATTGAAGGAATCCAAATGGCCGGGCTCCAGATGCTTGCAAAAAGATATGTTGTTTCGCTGCGAGGCATCATTGTTCACGGACCCATTGCCAATACCTTTTAAATCGAATTGGTCCATGACGGCTTCCTTTACCAAGTAAAACCCATTGCCATAACCCGCCAACAACCATTTATAGGCACTGGCCCCCAGTATATCAATGCCCGAGTTTTCAAAATCAAACGGTTCCATTCCCAAAAATTGGGTACCGTCCGCAATGATCATCAGGGTAGGGAATTCCTTTTTCAAATCCCTTAAAAAACCCAAATCGATACGGACACCATTTACCCATTGCACCAAACTAAGTGCCAGCACATCAATAGTACCCGATTTTACCTTCGCACGGATATTTTCTTCCATGTTCCCATCAATATCCACATAGTCCCTTTTAAAGCTGCGGGTCTCGAAAGGCCAGTTCAGAGAGGGATAATCATTGTTGAGCAAGAGCACGGTTTTATCCTTGGAAAGTCCCTCCAAAAGCAAATTGAGGCCCATACTGAAATTGGGTACCAACGCCACGTTCTCCGACTTACAATGAAAAAAGTTCCCGACGGTTTTCTTGATTTCGGGCATGTGGGCAAAGCCCTTGTTCTTCATCTCGCTGCCCCCAATCAAAAAATCGAGGTCATGACCTTGCCGCCATTCCATCAAATCTTCACTGAGTAGACCCGCCGAAGCGGTGTTGGCATAAATACATTGGTTGAGTACGGGGAATTTTTTTCTTAGGGTTTGCATTGAAGGATTTTTGGGTACAATTCAACTATATTTGTTCATAAAGATAGCCATTCCATGTTGTCATTCGGAAAAAAGAAAAAACCTGAAATTGATTTGGAGCAGCATGAACTTTTGGAGCATGCACAAAAACGCATCAAAGAGAAGAAACGGCTGTTTACCCATTTTGTGGTTTTTTTGATCGGCAGTATTTTTTTGGTGCTCATCAACAAAATCCTGAAATATGGAGAAGCGTACGATTGGTTTGTATGGGCCATTCTTGTTTGGGCGTTTTTGTTCGTGATGCATGCCGTTAATGTCTTTGTAACGCACAGGTTCATGGGCCAGGAATGGGAGCGCCAGCAACGCGAAAAATTGGTTGCCAAACAGAAACAACGCATTGCGGAGATACAAAAGGAAATCGAGACCGAGTTTCCGCTTTCCAATATCAATAAAAAAAAAAATCAATGAAAAGATTGATCGTTATTGCCGCCGCCGCGGAGAACAATGCCCTTGGCAAGGACAACGATTTGGTGTGGCACTTACCGGACGATTTTAAACGTTTCAAGGCCCTGACCTCCGGCCATAAGATCATTATGGGCAGGAAGACCTTGGAAAGTTTCCCAAAGCCCTTGCCAAACCGGGAACATATTGCCATTACAAGGGACACCAAATACATGCCCAAGTTTGCAAGTATCATTGTGCATTCCTTGGAAGAGGCCATTGCCTTGGTGAAGGATGGGGAAACGGCTTTTATTATTGGTGGTGGGGAAATTTATAAACAGTCCATGCCCTATGCTACGGATATTGAGTTGACCCGGGTCCATGGCTCGTTTGAGGCGGATGCTTTTTTCCCTGAAATTGATGAAAAGGAATGGGATTTGGTGAACGAGGAGCATCATCCAAAGGATGACCGGCATGATCATGCCTTCACCTATCTTACCTACCGAAGGAAATAGCACTAAAAATCCAAGTAAGATACCTCCACATTGGGACCTCCAACCAAGCTTTTTAAAACCGACACCTCTTTGTTGGTATAAAACTGATGCACGGAAGGTTGTTGGTTTTCCGATAGCAACCCTAGATTGCCCAATACTGCTTTGGTCTGTCGGGCCACTGCTTCACCAGAATCGATAATAGTGATATTCGCCGGTATTATTTCTTTCAGCACCGGAATTAAATAAGGATAGTGTGTACAACCCAGTACCAAACAATCAATTTCTTGATCTAGCATGGGGTTAAGAAATTTAGTCAATAGTGTACGCATTTCCCTTGAATCCGTCTTTCCAGCCTCTATCAATTCCACAAGCCCCTTTCCTTCCTGTTCCAGAACAGTGATACCTTCCGCAAACAATTTGGAGGTATTATGGAACAAACTACTGGAGAGCGTACCCTTGGTGGCCAATACCCCCACTTTTTTGGTCTTGGTATGCAATGCAGCCGGCTTAATGGCGGGCTCTATACCGATAAAGGGGACTGAGTAGTGAGCCCGGAGGTAATCAATGGCATTGGTGGTAGCGGTATTGCAGGCCACAATGATCAACTTGCATCCCTGTTTCAACAAAAACTCGGTGTTCTTGATGCTCAATTGTAGGATTTCCTCTTTGGACTTCTCTCCATAGGGAGCGTTGGCACTGTCAGCCAAATAGATGGTGTTTTCGTGGGGAAGCATTTTTACCACCTCTTTCCAAATGGAGGTGCCTCCTACTCCAGAATCGAAAATACCAATGGGTGCAAGCATGGTTAAAAATAGGGACTTCTGATTTTATGGTATAAAAAAACCGCTTTTTCTTATCGAAAAAGCGGTTCTTAATTTTGTTCTGTTTGGATTAGAAACCCAATTCTTTTTTAACCTCTGGCAAAAGGTCTTTTCCTTTGGCAACGATGAGGCTCAATCCTGGGCTGGCATCGATTACGTATTCAAAACCTTGTGCAGCTGCCACTTTTTCGATGGCGGCTTTTGCCTTTTCAGAAATAGGAGCGAACAATTCTTGTTGCTTTTTCTGCATTTCCTGCATAGCGGCTTGTTCAGCTTCTTGGATATTTTTCTCAAAACCTTGAAGCTCTTGTGCTCTTTGCTCGTTTTCCTCCCTTGTTTTGGAAGTAGCTTCGTTTTGGTATTGGGTATATTTATTCTGAAGCTCTGTCATGGAACTTTGAATATCCGCCCTGTAGGTTTCCTGCAATTTCTTTAGT
The DNA here is from genome assembly GCA_020434915.1 of Allomuricauda sp. Classification (GTDB taxonomy): domain Bacteria; phylum Bacteroidota; class Bacteroidia; order Flavobacteriales; family Flavobacteriaceae; genus Flagellimonas. The sequence goes on from JAGQZL010000024.1 coordinate 3,272, forward strand.
TCCGCCTGCGCAGCTTTCATCTCCGGCATGTCTGTCAATAGTTGCTGTACATTGATGTGTGCAACCTTGCTCTGCGCATTCACAAAACCTGTGGCCGCAACAAACAATACCAAGGCCACAGCGATTCTTTTTACATTTTTCATGATTCTAAGTTACTTATTTTGATGTTAAATTTAGTGTTTCAATATTTAGTTCTGTATTGAATCCTTTTGTTGTTCCTGCGCTTTTTTCCGCTCTTCCAATTTGGCTTGGCGTTTGGCCTCGCGCTCTTCCAATAATTTCTTTCTTCGCTCTTCGTATGCCTTCTTGCGTTCTTCCCGCAACTTCAACTGCTCGGCACGTTTTTCCTCTGCTGCCTTTTCCCTTTCTTCCTGTGCCGTGGCCGCCTTCTCCTGTCGATCCTTCAAGGCATCGCTAATCTCCTCTTCAGCTTCTTCCTCCTCTGCCTGGAACTGTTCCAATCGGTTTTGTTGATCTTGTTTTTTATTGGATGCACTTACTTTTCTGGTACGTGCTATTTCCCTTAAAACCAAGTCACTGATATCGTGCCTTTTTTCGGAATACAACATTACAACATCTGCCGATTTATCAAAAATAAAATCGTATCTTTTATTGGCACCTATCTTCTGTACTTCATTGAACACTTGGTCCTGGATAGGCTGTATCAATAATTGTTTCTGCAACACCAAATCTCCCTGTGGCCCGAACCTATCTTGTTGGTAATCCAACATTTCTTTTTCCAGGATCTGGATTTCCTCTTCACGCTCTGTGATGAGTTCATCCGTCAAGAGCACTTTTTCGGCCATCAAATCCTTTTTCATTTGATCGACCACACTTTGTTTGAGCTCAATTTCCTGTTTCCACTTTTGGGCCTTGGCATTCAATTGTTCGGATGCATCCCGGTACTCTTCCACGTTCTCGAGGATGTATTCCATATCCACGTAACCGATTCGTACACCCCTTTGCGAAAAGCCATAAAAGGAGCACATTAAAACAACCAACGACAAGAGAACTTTTGTATTCATCTTTGATTCCGCATTTTATACAGAAAATATCGTGCCAAAATAACTAATTTATTTAAAATGAGCTATTTGTAATTTACAAAGACACGATTTTCCTTAGATTAAAACTGCTGCCCGATGATGAAGTGCGTTTGCCATCCACTTGGTCCGGTAGATCCTGGCCTGGCATCGGTATCGAAACCATAACCAAAATCAATCCCCAAGAGTCCGAATGCCGGCATAAAAATTCGTAGCCCCACTCCGGCAGATCTTTTTAATTCAAACGGATTATAGTCATTAAAATTGTTGAAGGCATTACCTGCTTCCAAAAAAGACAGTGCATAAATGGAAGCGGTCGGTTTTAAAGTAAGGGGATAACGAAGTTCCATGGAGAATTTGTTGTAGATAGTACCCCCATCCTGTTGAAGCGATCCTGTAATGGCATTGGTAATATATGGTGTTAGGGATTGGTTTTCATAACCCCTCAACTGAATCACGTCCCTACCATCCAAGGTAAAATTTCCAAGACCATCCCCACCTACGTAGAAACGCTCAAAAGGCACATCGCCTATATCGTGGTTGTAGGCACCCAAGAATCCAAATTCGGCATTGGTACGCAACACCAATTTGTCAACCAAACGGGTATACCAATCTCCCTTGAACTTAATTTTGTAGTATTCCAATAGCTTAAAGCGATCTTCCTCCAATTCTTCCAAATCGTTACCGAGTTGGTTGTATTCCAATTCCTCTTCCGTAGTCCTATTAATGTTTTGGAGTTCAAACAATCTTTCGGTGGTGGAATTAATATCCTCTTTCAATTGTTTGTAATCCTTGGAACTGAACAATGAATAAGGTGGTGTAAACTTCGCCGTAAGCTCAAAATTGGAACCTGTCATTGGGAAGATCCTACTGGGTCCTTGGGAACTCCTTGAAATTCCGAACGTGTAGCTCAATGAATTGGAACTACCATTACCAAAATTGAACAGACCACTATTATAGTTGTTGAAATCATACAACTGGTAGCTCAACGCATGGGAAATGGTAAAGAAATCATCCGGCCATTGAACCCTTTTCGCCAACCCTGCGGAAATACCCGTTATTGCAAAACCTCTGGATTTGTCAACATCAATTCTGCCACTACTATCATATCCCGTGGCAAATTGCTGGGTCCTTGATAGAGATAGGTTGAACCTTACCGGTTTTTTACCTCCCAACCATGGCTCGGAGAAGTTCAAACTATACACCCGGAAGGTCCTACTTGCCTGCAAACGAAGGGCAAAGGTCTGTCCATCACCCATGGGAACCGGTTTATAGGCTTCTCCATTAAAAATATTTTTTAGTGAGAAGTTACTGAACGAGAGGCCTAAGGTTCCGATGAAACCACCGCCACCAAAACCACCTTGCAATTCAATTTGACTGGAACCGGACTCTACCAGACTATATTCAATATCCACCGTACCGGCATTAGGATCCGGGTTTTGGATGTCCGGAACAATTTGCTCTGCATCAAAGAAACCAAGCTGTCCCAATTCCCTGATACTCCGTACAATGTTGTCCTTGCTATATTTTTGACCCGGCCTTGTGCGCAATTCCCTAAAGATCACATGATCATTGGTCTTGTCGTTGCCCCTTACGGTTACGTGGTCCAAAAAGGTTTCTTTCCCTTCAATAATTCTGATCTCAAAATCAATGGTGTCGTTAACCGCAGAAACTTCTACAGGGTTGATACTTGAAAAGAGATAGCCATTATTCTGATAAAGATTGGTCAAATCCTCTGCATCTGGTTTGGAGTCGTCCGCAACGCGCTCCTTCAAAAGCACCCCATTATAGGTATCTCCCTTTTTTATTCCCAACACTTGACTTAAAATCCGATCGTTATAGACCGAGTTCCCAACAAAATCTATGTTACCAAAATAATATTTGTTCCCCTCTTCCACCTTAATGGTAAGATCTATGTTGTTCTCGTTGATCTTGACAAACGTGTCCGAAATGACTCGGGCATCCCTATAGCCTCTTTCGGCATACGTATCCACCAAATTGGAAAGGTCTTCCTTATAATCCTCGACAATGTATTTTGATTTCTTCCAGAAACGGTAGAACTTCTTCTTTTTTGTTTTTTTCAAGGATTTGCGCAGACGCTTGTCGGAAAGCTTTTCGTTCCCTTCAAAAACAATGCTCCTGATTTTTACCTTATCACCCTTGCTCACATTGATCACCATGTTCTGGACATTGGTGCCAGAGGTATCGGCTGCCGTGGCAATGTTCACTTTGGCATTGAGATATCCTTGCTTCTTATATTTGTTCTGAAGGTAATTCTTGGTGTTGGCAATCAAGCTCTCGGTAATCTTTTTCCCTTTTTTAAGGTCCGTATCGTTGATGATATCCTCTACTTTTCGCTTCTTGACACCATAAACGGTTACATTGTTAAGTGTAGGACGTTCCAAAATATGAAGTTCCAAAAAGATTTGGTTCCCTTCAATCTTGGTATAATACATCTCCACATTGCTGAACAGCTCCAAGCCCCACAATTTCTTTATAACCGCACTTATCTCATCCCCGGGAACCTTAATGGGCTGTCCCACCCTAAGACCTGTGTAGGTCTTTACGGTTTGCTCGTTGTAGCTTTGAAGTCCGGTCACCGTCAATCCGCCCAAGATATATTCTTTTCCGTCCTCAAAGGAGGTCTTCTGCGCAAAGCCCTGTCCGGACAATAGTAAAAATGCTGCGGAAAGAAATAATCTGAGATAAACTTGTATCAGGTTGTCGATACCTTTAGTTGAGTTGTTCGCTTGTTTTTCCAAATCGTCGTTCTCTGTTTTGGTAACTTAATATGGCCTCTACCAAATGCTGCTCATTAAAATCGGGCCAAAATACGTCAATAAAATATAATTCGGCGTATGCAATCTGCCAAAGTAAAAAATTACTGATCCTACACTCGCCACTAGTGCGGATAAGTAGGTCAACATCAGGCAAAAAGTGCGCGTAAAGATGTGTATTTATAACGTCTTCGTCAATATTTTCGGGCGAAATTATGTTATTTTTAACTTTGACCGCAATCTCCTGAACCGCAGTTTTTATTTCTTCCCGGGAACCATAGCTTAAGGCAAGGGTCACGGTCATTCCCGTATTTTTTTCGGTTTTTGAAATGACCTCCGTAAGTTCCTTGTACACTTTTTTGGGAAGGGAGTCAATTTTTCCAATGGCTTTTAAACGGATGTTTTTCTCCTGAAGGTTCTGGAGTTCCTTCTTGAGTGCGGTCACCAAAAGCTTCATCAAGGTATCCACCTCCATCTTGGGCCTGTTCCAGTTTTCCGTGGAAAACGCATACAATGTCAAAAATGGGATTTCCAACTTCACACAGCTATCAACGGTCCTTCTCACCGCTTCGGCACCATTTTCATGGCCAAATACACGGAGCTTTCCGCGCTCCTTGGCCCATCTGCCGTTGCCATCCATGATGATGGCCACATGTTTTGGAAGTTTGTCCTTGTTTAGGTCCTCTAGCGTGTACATTCTTTATTGAAAACAATCCTGGCAAGGCTTTCGTCCAAAGGTATACGTTAACGTAAACCCTGTGAAGAAATACCAGTCATCGCTCAATATGTTCCCAAACCTAAACTGCTCATAATTGGAACCTTGTGGATTACTTGCGTCCAAATTGTCCGTAAAAGTATACCTGGCCCCAATTTCGGCCCCGAGAATCAGGAACTGACTCAACCGGCATTTTGCCCCAACCGTCATTGGAATTGCAAAACTACCGTCTTTTTGGTTAATATCCTGCACTTGGAGGGCATCAAAATAATTAAAATCGTACCTAAAGTAGGTAAATCCGGTATAAAGGTAGGGTGTAAAGGCGGGTCCGAGCTTATGAAGGTTGTATTCCACGAAGTTGATTTCGAGTCCTCCCGAGAACTCCAAAATGGAATTATCCACAATGTACCCCCGCTGTTGCCTGGATTGCATGTGCGATTTGGTATCATCAGCGGTAACCTGGCCATAAATGACACTACCGCGCCAAGCATAACGCTTTCCTTTGTTCCATTTAAAAATACCACCAAAAGCAGGTCCAGAAGGTAAAATGTAATTGGTCCTTCCCACATCACCAACCATATTGGCACCGCCGGCAAACAAACCAATCTCATAGGTTTGCGCACTGACCTTGATCACACAGCATAGAAAAACAGCCAAAACTATCCGCATATTATCCAAAAAATTTCACGAATTTAGAGTAAAGGAAGGTCAATAAATATCGGTTTTGAATTTGTTCTCCCTTGTTAAACAGTTTTTCACTCCTTTTATTGTTCAATCGGTTCAATTCCGTTTATCTTCTCCCCAGAGCAACTTGTTCCGAAGTGTTTTTAGGAAACTCTCTGATTTGTACTCTATCATTTTAATGGTAAAGTCCGACTTTCTCACCTTGATCTCCTTGCCGTTGGGAATATCCGCTATACGGGAATCCAAGGACACCAGATGAGTCTTTTCCCTCCCGGAAACCTTCAACCGAATCTCGGTATCATCTGAAATGACCAAAGGTCTCGCATTTAAATTATGGGGGGCAATGGGAGTCAAAACAAGGGATTTGGCCGAAGGTGCAATCACCGGCCCACCACAACTTAGCGAGTATCCCGTAGAACCTGTGGGGGTGGATACAATTAGCCCATCGGACCAATATGAAGTGAGGTATTCATCGTTCAGATAGGTTTCCACAGTGATCATAGAGGTGGTATCTTTTCTGCTCACGGTCACTTCATTCAATGCAAAGTTGAGTCCGTTGAACGCATCCTCTCCCGAGTTCAGGTCCACCTCTACCAAGGTTCGCTCCTCGATAGTATAGTGTCCGGCCACAAATTCAGTGACCAGTTTACGCACATTCTCTTTCTTGAAAGTGGATAGGAACCCCAATCTACCAGTGTTCACACCCACTATGGGAATTCCAAAATCCTTAATATAGGTCACAGCACGGAGCATGGTACCGTCCCCACCAAAGCTCACGAACATGTCAAAGGAAGCATCCAATCCTTTGGATTGGGAAAATGTGCCCTTGATGTGCTCACTGGTGATATCGCCAATAAGTGCATTGAATTTTTCCTCAACAAAAATGGTGGCATCCAGTTTTTCAAGCTCTTCCAATAGCTCCTCCACACAACATTTATCTTCTTCCTGGAATGTTTGACCGTAGATGGCTACTTTCATTATTATACGTTGAGATATTTTTCAAGATAGTCGGACCGTTGTTTTAAATCTTCCAAAAACTGGTCGTCACTGTTCCCAAAAACAATAGTGTAGTTGTATCGCCTGAAAGTCTGTGCCACCTCGTTCATATTTTGGGTACCTATTTTTAAGGTTATCTGGACCACATCGTTTTCCGAATCGGTTATGAAAGCGCCGAGCAAGCGAGCGTTGTTGCTTTCTACAATCTGGGCAATCTCGCTAAAGGAATAATCCTTGATTCCCGTAGCGATTACCAAAATGGCACCGGGCTCCTTAAAAAATGGCGTGTCTATGAACACTGCCACAATGTCCTCCAAATCATAATACCCCTGCACCGATTGGTTTTCATCCAAAATGGGTAAGACATTGGCTTCGTTTCTTGAGAACATTTCCAAAACATCCAACCAAGCCGTTTCCTTGGTGACAAAGAAATTTTCCAACTCGTACCGAAAATCCTCGATCTTCTTTTCCGCATCAAAACAGGCCAGGTCATTTTCGGACAACAGTCCCAAAAAAAGTCCATTCTCTGTAACGGCCACATGGGAATACGTAGTCTCCTCAAAAAATGCAATCACATCTTTCAAGGTCCCGGACACCTCAAAAACTGGTACAGTATTGATTATTTGATCTTGGATGTACATAACAAAGTTATTAGGCGCAAAATACTAATTTTAAATGGCAAAAGGCGTGCCTAATTCTTATTTTTGACCTTCTAAAAATGAACTTCATGACAAAGTTGAGTGTCAATATCAACAAACTGGCAACTTTAAGAAACTCTCGCGGTGGCAACGTTCCGAACTTGATTACATCCTCCCAGGATATCGAATCTTTTGGGGCACAGGGAATCACCATACACCCAAGACCCGATGAACGCCACATCCGTTACCAAGATGCCCGCGACCTCAAAAAAGTGGTCACCACGGAATTCAACATAGAAGGCAACCCCGTTCCCAAGTTCATCGATTTGGTATTGGAGGTACAGCCCACCCAGGTAACCTTGGTCCCAGACGCCGAAGATGCCATCACCTCCAATGCGGGCTGGGACACTATCAAACACAAGGACTTTTTGGTGGATGTCATTAAAACGTTCAAGAACAACGGCATACGGACCTCCATATTTGTAGATCCTGACGTGAACATGGTTAAAGGAGCTGCGGAAACGGGCACGGACCGCATAGAACTCTACACGGAAAGTTTTGCTCACGGGTATGCACAAGGAAATAAAGAGGAAAGCATTGCCCCATTCATTATGGCTGCCGAAATGGCCCATGAAGTTGGATTGGGACTCAATGCAGGGCATGATTTAAGTTTGGACAACATCCAGTATTTTAAGGAACACATCCCACATCTTTTGGAAGTCTCCATTGGTCATGCCTTGATCTGTGAATCCATTTACTTGGGGTTGGAAAATGTCGTTAACATGTACTTGCACAAATTGAAATAATGGAACTACTACATTCAAAAATATTGGGCGAAGGAAAACCGCTTCTCATTTTGCATGGCTTTTTGGGCATGTCCGACAACTGGAAGACCTTGGGTAACCAATATGCCGAAAATGGGTTCCAAGTACACCTTATTGACCAGCGAAATCACGGTAAAAGTTTCCATACCCCAGATTTTGATTACGAATTACTGGCCCAGGATGTCATCAACTATATGGACCATCATCAAATGGATTCGGCCTATGTCATGGGACACTCCATGGGTGGAAAAACGGCCATGCAACTGGCCACTTCCCATCCAGAGCGAGTCTCCAAATTGATTGTGGCCGACATCGCCCCCAAATTTTATCCCCCACACCACGATTTCATCTTCAATGGGCTTTCCCATTTGAATTTTGACGAAATATCGAGCAGAAAGGAAGCGGACGAAACCCTTTCCAAATATATCAGGGATTTTGGCATCAGGGCCTTCCTTTTAAAAAATCTGTACTGGGTGGAACAGGGCAGGTTGGGTTTCCGGTTCAATTTTGAGGTGCTCAAAAACAAAATGGAAGAAATTGGGGACTCCATCAACCCTACTGCTATATATGAAGGCCCTACCCTATTTTTGCGTGGTGATCGTTCTGAATATATCCTTCCCAACGATTATTCAGAAATAAAAAAGCACTTCCCAAATGCCCAAATAGAAACCATTGATAATGCCGGGCATTGGTTACACGCCGAAAACCCGGAACAGTTTTACGGGAAGAGCTTTGCTTTTTTGAATTCTTAAAAATCATCCCTTTTTATTATGCATGCATAATTTTTTTGCCCTTTTAATTGCCTGTATAACAAATTTGATATAGATTTGGTTAATTCTGGTTTATCCATAAATTAACAAAAACTAACTCTAACAGATTTTTTGATATGAAAAAGTTGTATGCCTTACTCCCTTTTTTAGGCTTATTCCTGATTGCATGTGAAGATGATACCGTAATTGACACACCCGACCCACAACCCGTTGAATACACTTCTGGAACAGCGGATTTTTCAAATTATGTTGCCGTTGGAAACTCGCTCACTGCAGGATTTTCGGATAACGCCCTATTCATAGCTGGACAAGAGGCATCTTTTCCAAATATGCTGGCAGCCAACTTCGCCTTGGCAGGTGGAGGTTCCTTTGAGATTCCTTTCATGGCCGATAACCTAGGTGGAATGACACTTCAAGGCACTCCTATTTCAGGAAACAGGCTTTTTCTTGCCTTTAATGCAAGTGGACCAGCCCCAACCCAAGTTGCAGGCCAAGGTTCCACCGAAGTCTCCAGTAAATTATCAGGTTCCTACAACAATATGGGGGTACCTGGAGCCAAAAGTTATGAATTGTTGGCCCCGGGATATGGAAGCGTAGTCGGCGTTGCCATGGGTACCGCCAATCCCTATTTTGCGAGGTTTTCTTCCTCTGAAACCACTACCGTCATTGCAGATGCCGCAGCACAGGGAGCCTCTTTCTTTACATTGTGGGCAGGTGCCAATGATATTTTGATATATGCCACCGGAGGTGGTACAGGTGTAGATCAAGCAGGCAATCTTGATCCGAGCACTTATTCCCGTAACGATATCACCGATCCAAATGTATTCGCCGCATCGTTGGATGGAATGCTTCAGGCAATGACCGCCAACGGAGCTGACGGAGTCATCGCCAATTTACCAAACGTTACGGACATACCTTATTTTACAACGGTTCCTCATAACCCCGTACCTCTGGATGAGGCTACTGCTGCTTTGCTGAACGGCGCATACGCTGCCTACAACGCTGGATTGGCGCAAATTCAAGGTTTAGGACTTATTACCGAGGATGAGCTTGCGCAAAGAACCATTACGTTCTCTGCAGGAGAGGGGAATGCCGTGGTCATCATTGATGAAGACCTAACCGATTTAACGGGTATCAACCCTGCTTTGATCAACATGAGACAAGCTACTGCTGACGATCTTTTGGTCCTTACTTCCAGTTCCTTTATCGGCACATTGGCCAATCCAAACGATCCCACTTCCATTAACGGTGTTGCAGTTCCTTTAGCCGACCAGTGGGTATTGACACCGGAAGAACAAGCTACCGTTGAAACTGCTTTGACAGCTTACAACCAAACCATCGCAGGATTAGCAGCTGTTTACGACCTTGCTTTCGTGGATGCCAACGCTTTGTTGGGCCAATTGAACAGTGGTGGTTTTCAACAATTGGATGGAAGTAACGTAACGGCCACTTTTGCCACCGGCGGTGGATTTTCATTGGATGGTGTGCACCCTTCTCCTAGGGGTTATGCCATTGTTGCCAATGCATTTGTTGCAGCGATCAACGCCAAATACGGTTCAAATTTGCCTGGTGTAAATCCTTTGGATTATACCGGTCTCTATATTAACTAGACAAACTTAATTTCATTATCTTAAAGGCACCGTTTTACGGTGCCTTTTTTATATCAATAACCTTAAATCGATTCTATGAAACTTATCATGAGACTTTTGTTGAACGCCCTTGCCGTGGTTATTCTATCCTACATATTGCCTGGGGTTGGCGTAGATTCCATGTTTACTGCCATTATCGTCGCCGTGGTATTGAGTGTCCTCAATTTTTTGGTGAAACCCATCTTGGTGATACTTACCCTTCCCATCACGGTCCTTACCCTTGGCCTGTTTCTATTGGTCATCAACGCAATTATTATATTGATTACCTCCAACCTTATAGATGGCTTTCAAGTCACCAGCTTCTGGTGGGCCATTATCTTCAGTTTGCTCTTGTCCTTTTTGCAGGCCATTTTGCACTCTATTTTAAAAGAGGATCAGTAGAATACGTTTTGTTTGACATTCAACGCTTTAAAAAGTTGCTGCCAAACCAAAAATGCATTACTTTTGCCTCCCATTTTTGAATAGCAAATTAGGTAGGAGATGAATATCACAAAAGAGCAGATTGACGATCTTAATGCAGTTGTAAAAGTTGCCATTAGCAAGGAAGACTATCAGGATAAGGTAGATCAAATCCTTAAAGATTATAGAAAACAGGCCAATATTCCTGGTTTTAGAAAAGGTCAGGTTCCCATGGGACTGATCAAAAAACAGTACGGAAAGGCTGTTTTGGTAGATGAGGTGAACAAACTGCTTCAAGACAATTTGAACAAGTACCTTACCGAAGAAAAATTGGATGTCTTGGGAAATCCGCTTCCCAAACAACAAGATAACTTTGATTGGGACAGCGACAATCTTGATTTTGAATTTGAATTGGGATTGGTGCCAAGCTTTGATGTGAACCTTAAAACAAAAAAGGCCGTTACCCAATATAAGATAGTGGCCGACAAAAAAATGATCGAGGAGCAAGTAGACCGTATCCAACGACAATATGGGAAATTGGTCTCCAAGACAGAAGTTGGCAAAAACGACGAGGTCACCGGTACGTTTGTAAACGAAACCGAGGACATTAACAACAAAACTACCATCGAGGTCAGCAAAGTGAAGGCCAAAAAAGCCATCGATGCCCTTGTTGGGAAAAAAGTAGGCGATACCGTTACCCTTGCCACCAAAGGACTTTTCAAGGAAGATTATCTATTGTCAAGTGCTTTGGGTATTAGCAGGGATAAGGGCGACAAATTGAATGTTGATGTTACCTTCACCATAGAAGAAATCAACGAAAGGGAGTCCGCTTCCTTAGATCAGGAATTGTTTGATAAACTGTTCGGAAAGGACAATGTGAAATCAGCCAAGGAGTTGAAGGATCGCATCAAGGAAGATTCCGAAAAACAGTTTGAGCAACAATCCGACCAAAAATTGTTGAACGATATCACCGAGAAATTGATCGATGAGACCAAATTTGAGTTGCCCGCAGAATTCCTAAAAAAATGGATCCAGGTAAGTGGTGAAAAAATGTTGTCCGATGATGAGGCCAAAGAAGAATTTGAAAAATCTGAAAAAGGGCTTCGTTACCAATTGATCGAAGGGAAAATCATCAATGACAATAAACTTCAAGTACAATTTGAGGAGTTGAAGGAATTTGCCAAAGGCTTCATCAAATCCCAGATGGCACAATATGGCCATATGGACCCAAAAGAAGAAGAATTGGAAAGCATTGCCACCAGGGTTTTGGGCAACCAAGATGAGGTTAGAAGGCTTTCGGAACAGTTGATGAGCCAAAAATTGTTGGACCTTTACAAGGAAAAAGCAAACCTTAAGGTGAAAGAAGTCTCTTATGACGACTTCATCAAGGAAGCATACAGCTAGTAGGCTAAAAGAAAATTAAGTATCTTTACGGTGCCGAAAAGCTAATTTTTCGGCACCTTTTTTTTAAGATAAATCGAGTAAAATCCTATGGATTACGGAAAAGAATTCAAAAAATACGCTACACAGCACCACGGAGTCAACAGCATGTATTATGACCAGATCATGAGCAGCATGTACCCAGTGAACATGACTCCCAACATCATTGAGGAACGGCAATTGAACGCCGTTGCCATGGATGTTTTCTCCAGATTGATGATGGATCGTATCATCTTTATGGGAACCGGCATCAATGATCAGGTAGCCAATATAGTACAGGCACAGTTGCTTTTCTTGGAAAGCGCAGATGCCTCCAAGGACATCCAAATATACATCAACTCCCCAGGTGGAAGTGTGTATGCTGGTTTGGGTATTTATGATACCATGCAGTTCATCAAACCGGATGTGGCCACCATTTGTACAGGAATAGCCGCCTCCATGGCCGCCGTATTGCTTTGTGCCGGAGAGGCAGGAAAAAGAAGTGGATTGCCCCACTCAAGGGTCATGATCCACCAACCATTGTCCGGAGCCCAAGGTCAGGCCAGTGATATTGAAATTGCTGCCAAAGAGGTCTTGAAAATCAAGGACGAATTGTATGAAATCATTTCCAAGCATTCCGGACAGACTTTTGAAAAAGTCTACGATGACAGTGATCGTGATTACTGGATGAAGGCCGAGGAAGCCAAGGAATATGGAATGATAGATGAGGTATTGAGAAGGGAAAAAGCATAAAATCCCTAGCAATTATTTAAAGAACAACCACTTAACACAGAACAAAACAACTTTTTTTGCGTTAATAATGGTTGAATATTGAAGAAATATGGCAAAGGAAAATTTGGAATGTTCTTTTTGTGGTAGGAAAAAACCGGAAACCAACTTGTTGATTGCCGGTCTGGATGCCCATATTTGTGATAGATGTATAGAACAGGCCCATAGCATTGTAGCCGAAGAATCAAAACAATCCAAAAACCAAGACCTCTCTTCAGAATTGGTCTTGAAAAAACCCGTAGAAATCAGTGATTTCTTGGACACGTTCGTTATCGGGCAGGACAGGACCAAAAAAGTGATGTCCGTTGCGGTATATAACCACTATAAGCGACTTTTACAGCCCAAAGGCAAGGAAGATGATGTGGAGATTCAAAAAAGCAACATCATCATGGTGGGGCAAACCGGTACCGGTAAAACCTTGATTGCCAAAACCATTGCCAAAATGCTCAACGTACCTTTGGCCATTGTGGACGCTACCGTATTGACCGAAGCTGGCTATGTGGGTGAAGATGTGGAAAGTATCCTGACCCGTTTATTGCAGGCAGCTGATTACAATTTGGAAAAAGCGGAAAGAGGGATTGTCTTCATTGATGAGATCGATAAAATTGCACGTAAGAGTGACAA
>JAGQZL010000250.1 GCA_020434915.1 Allomuricauda sp.
TCGCCATAATTGGTCAGTAACTCGGTAAGTTGTCCGTTCATGTAATCCAGATAACCCTGCCAATTGCCACTATCGGGTCTTCCGGCTTTTTTGCCGGTGTCTCCTCTGGGATAATAATCCTTGTTATGCCAATCCAGTTGCGAATAATACAGGAACAATTTAAGGCCATGCTTTCGGCAGGCTTCGGCCATTTGTTGGATGACATCTTTCTTATAAACGGTCCTGTCCATGATATCCCAGTCGGATAGTTTACTGTCGAACATGGCAAAGCCATCGTGGTGTTTGGTGGTGATGGTGATGTATTTCATACCGGCTGATTTGGCGAGCAGCACCCATTCTTCTGCATTAAACTCGGTGGGATTGAAGAATGCCGGGATTTTTTCATAGGTTTTCGCGTCAATGGATTGGGTTTCCATCACCCATTCATGCACGCCCAATACAGAATACACACCCCAATGGATGAACATCCCAAACCTGGCATCCTGAAACCATTCCCTGTTCTCCAGATTTTCTTTTGTAGGTTCATACTGTTGCGCATCGGTCAGTTGGAAACAGAAAATGGTGAGCAGAGTCAGTACCAGACGATTTTTCATGCGGATTGGTTTTATGGTGGTTATTGACGGATCTTGCGCCATAGTTGAAATAGGGGCAACACCGAATCAAGGTTTACGTAGTTAAATTAAGCAAAAGATTCCAATAGGGCAGGTCAACTGCCACGGCTACCTACCCTATACCACGCTGTCATAACTCCCAACAAATCACTATCTTTGCGGCCCTAATTGGCAAAACGGGTTCATGAACAAGAAAGTCGCATTTTACACCTTGGGTTGCAAGCTCAACTTTTCCGAAACATCCACGATTGCGCGGAGTTTTGAAAAAGAGGACTTTGAGCGTGTGGACTTTTCCGAAAAGGCCGATGTGTATGTGATCAATACCTGTTCGGTGACCGAGAATGCCGACAAGCGTTTCAAGACCATTGTTAAGCAGGCCCAAAAGGCCAATCCGGAAGCCTTCGTGGCCGCTGTGGGCTGTTATGCACAGTTGAAGCCGGAAGAACTGGCCGCTGTGGATGGCGTGGATTTGGTTTTGGGGGCCACCGAAAAATTTAAGATTACGGATTACCTGAACGATCTTACCAAAAATGATAGGGGTGAGGTGCACTCCTGTGAGATAGAGGATGCCGATTTTTATGTGGGCAGTTACGCCATTGGTGATCGAACCCGTGCTTTTTTAAAGGTACAGGACGGGTGTGACTACAAATGCACCTATTGCACCATTCCTTTGGCACGAGGAATTTCCCGAAGTGATACACTGGAAAATGTGTTGCATAATGCCAAAGAGATTGCCTCCAAGGACATTAAGGAAATTGTGTTGACCGGAGTCAATATTGGGGATTATGGCAAAGGTGAATTTGGAAACAAAAGACACCAGCACACCTTTTTTGATTTGGTAAAAGCGCTGGATCAGGTTGAAGGCATTCACCGTTTGCGCATTTCTTCCATAGAACCCAACTTGTTGAAAAACGAAACCATTGATTTTGTGGCGCAGAGCAATTCCTTTGTGCCCCATTTCCATGTGCCGTTGCAGAGTGGGAGTGATGATATTCTGAAAAAAATGCGCCGCCGATACCTGTCCAATCTCTATGTGGATCGGGTAAAGCGCATCAAAAAGACAATGCCCCATGCCTGTATCGGGGTGGATGTGATTGTGGGCTTTCCTGGGGAAACGGATGAACATTTCTTGGAAACCTACCATTTTTTGAACGAGCTGGATATTTCCTACCTTCATGTCTTCACCTATTCGGAGCGCGATAATACATTGGCTGCTGGAATGGAGGAGGTAGTGCCCCAAAAAGTACGCAGCAAGCGCAGTAAAATGCTTCGTGGGTTATCTGCCAAAAAGCGAAGGGCGTTTTATGAAAGTCAATTGGGCACCGTTCGGACCGTATTGTTTGAAGGCGAAAACAAAATGGGATACATCCATGGTTTTACCGAGAACTACGTAAAGGTAAAAGCCCCTTGGAACCCGGAATTGGTGAATACTTTGCACCAAGTGGAGCTTACCGATATTGATGAGGATGGTCTGGTCCGTTTCGAATTTGTTTCCGAAAAAGTTATCGCATAAAAAAACCTCCCATTACTGAGAGGTTTTGTTTTTAAGGAGTTGCTGCTGGATCAGATGCGGATGCCAACAGGCAACATTTCCTTATACTGTCTGTTTTTCCTCAAAAAACCTGCAATTTGAGGGCTGGTTGGTACTACTCGTAGGTTTTTCTCTTGGATTTCGTGAAGCACGGCTTTGATGAAATCCTCTTTAAAGCCTTCTTGTTCAATTTCTTCCGGAATAACCAGCTTGGTCAAAAATACTTTACGCTCCTGTGAAGAGTACTCGATTTTGGCTAAATGCCCATTGACCTTAGTTTCGAACTGGCGCAAGAAACTATTGTCATTGATTTCCATTTGTGTCATATGGTCCTGTTTTGTTAATGACTCTGTAAAACCATCAAAGCGATGATTTTGTTGATCCCCATTATAAAATGTAATTCTTAGGCGGGGTTAGCTGCAAAAGGGGTACAAATTTAGTCAAAATATTGCTAAATTCCTAGGGCTTATCGATATTTGGTGCGATATGCCCGATAAGAAAATCCATGTGTACCTAATGCCGGGAATGGCGGCCAACCCATCCATTTTTGATGGCATCCATTTGCCTGTTGATGCTTTCGAGACACATACCTTGGAATGGTTTGTCCCCGAAAAAGGGATGAGCCTTGAAGTGTATGCCCAAAAAATGTGTGAAAAAATCAAACATCCCAATGCCGTTTTATTGGGGGTGTCCTTCGGGGGGATGTTGGTACAGGAAATGGCCAAGTTTCTTCCCTCACAAAAAATCATTGTGGTCTCTTCGGTGAAAAGTAAACACGAACTGCCCAAAAAGATGCTGTTTGCCAAATACACCAAAGTGCATAAACTGCTCCCCACGGGGTTGGTCACCAACGTGGAATTATTGGCCAAATATGCCTTTGGCGAATCCGTTACCAAACGACTGCATCTCTACGAGAAATACTTGTCCGTTCGGGATAAATATTATATTGATTGGGCCATAGACCAAATTGTGAATTGGGGCCAGGAACAACCACCGAAAAATGTGGTGCATATTCAAGGGGAAAAGGACACGGTGTTCCCCATATCCAACATAAAAGACTGTGTTTCAGTGAAAAATGGCACCCATGCCATGATCATTCATCGAGCAAAATGGTTCAATGAACGGCTGCCCACAATTATTTTGCAATAATATCGTCTTTATAATAGTATCTTTACATTACCCATTTAAATTATTGACTATGAAACACCTCAAGAACATATTGGCATTTATTGGATTGATTGCAGTTGTGAGCACTTTGATCTTTGCGGTTCAGTCAGAACCTGTGGAGGAAAAGGCCCCGGCGCAGCAAGAAGAGGAGACGGATAAAAATGTGGCGGATGGTTACCTGATCAGTGCCATTGAAATCCCTGAAGACCTAAATTTTGCAGGAGAGCCCGTTCCCTTGGATGATCCAGAGATCATGGAGCGTGTAGATCGCGAATTCTTGGTGAATACCTATTGGCAATCCAATGCCTTGTTGTTGATGAAACGCGCCAACAAATACTTCCCCATTATAGAGCCTATTTTGAAAAAGAACGGCATTCCAGATGATTTTAAATACTTGGCCGTGGCGGAAAGTGGTCTTGAAAATGTGGTTTCACCAGCTGGTGCCACCGGTTTTTGGCAGATCATGAAAGGTACGGGTAGGGAATATGGCTTGGAGGTAAACGAAAATGTGGACGAGCGTTACCATATTGAAAAGTCCACTCAAGTGGCCTGTGAGTACCTGAACAAATGGAAAGAGCGTTTTGGTAGTTGGACGTTGACCGCAGCAGCTTACAATGCAGGACCGGCCGGCATCCGTAAGTATATGGGTATCCAGCAAGTGGATGACTACTATGATCTATTGTTGGGACAGGAGACCGGACGTTATGTGTTCCGCATTATGGCCATCAAGGAAATCATTTCCCATCCAGAAAAATATGGATTTGATTTGGAGGCCAAGGACATGTACGAAAAAGTGCCCACGTTTACTGTGGAGGTGGATACTGCCGTGACCAGCTGGGCCGATTTTGCCGAACTCTACGAAATCAACTATAAAGTGTTGAAGCGCCACAATCCTTGGTTGCGCGAACCGCACTTGAACAATAGCTCCCGAAAAAAATACGTGGTGGAAATTCCGAACAAGGGATACTACCGGGTTGGGAATGCCGG
>JAGQZL010000251.1 GCA_020434915.1 Allomuricauda sp.
TGTATCCCAGTCCTAACACGGGCAAGACCGTCCAGCACAGCAGTATGGCCATGGAAACCAGGAACCCAAGATCGGTCCCGAAAAACTTTTTAAAGATGGCCCCTGTATAGCCTAATAGGGCAGAAATGTCCAATTTGAGCAGTATCAATATCCGTGAGAGGTCAATGGGGTTGAGCATGGTGGCCACCAAGGAAAAAGAATCCAAGGGATATTCCTCAAAAACAATAAGTGACATCAAAAATAAGCCGTCATATACCACGGCCAAAAAGAGCCATAACAAAACGGCGTACCCAAAGCCCTTGATCTTGTTTTCGTTGGAGATGGCTATGACAAAGGACAACCCCACAAAGATGAAAGTCAGAAAGGCCCCTGTAACCAGCAGGAGTGAAAAGTCAAAAATGGCATCACTACGCAAAAGCCCATAGAGTAGAAAAGGGATGCCGAGTCCAAGAACCAGACTCATGGTCAGGGAACCGGCCACACCCAAATATTGGCCCATAAAAATAGAGGTACGATTGATCGGCTGTGCCAAGAGCAGTTCGGTAAACTCCCGGGAATTGTAATAGTACATCACCCCGAAAATGGTCCCTATCAAAGGAATCAATACAATGATCACGTTCATTAGGGTGATCACTGCCTTGGAGACATCGTTGTTCAGGAACAACAATACAAACCCCAGAATCAAGTAAAATAAAAAATAGACATAGCTCCAGCGGCTACGAATAAGGTCGTAAAAACTATATTTCAGTATTTTAAGCATGGTTTTCAGATGTGGTTAGGGTTGCAATGGCATGTTCAAAACTGGTCTGCCCTGTCTGTTTCATAAGTTGGGGGATGGTTCCCTTAAAGTAAATGTCACCTTCCAATAGGTATACGATCTGGTCGGCCATTTCTTCCACAAATTGCATAATATGGGAGGTGATGAGGATGGTCTTTCCATTGGATTTTTCCTTCAAGATCAACTCCTTCAAACGAATCAGTGCCATCGGGTCCAGCCCCGTGGTCGGTTCATCGAGAATGAGCAAAGGACTGTCGAACATAAATGTCAGGACAATGTTCACCTTTTGTTTGGTTCCCCCGGAGAGGGTGGACAGTTTTTTATCCAGAAAGGGGCCAAGGCCAAAGAGGTCAATCAATTCCTTTTCAGCACTGGGACTGTTCCGTAGGTCCTTGATCATATGGATAAGCTCCTTCACTTTGATGTTCGGTGGAAAGTTGGCTATTTGGGGAAGGTAATCGATCTGCTTGCGGTACTTCCATTGTTTTTTGATAGGCTTGTCCAGCACAGTTATGTGACCCTTATCAGGAAGCACCATTCCCAGGATACTCTTGATCAAGGTGGTCTTTCCCGAACCGTTAGGGCCCAAAATGGCATAGATCTGGCCCTTGTCTATGGTCAGGTCGACACCTTTCAATACCTGGTTCTTGCCAAATTGTTTATGAAGGTCTTTTATCGTTATGGTCATGATCGTATTTTCATTAAAGGTTGGGCATCTTTTAAATTGTCCGGGGTGAACACCGGGGAGACCCTTTCGGAGAAATCAATGATATCCATGAAAAGGCTCCGCAACAGGACAATGGTCTCCGGTGTGCGGTTCACTACATACGAAAAGAGCTTGACCGGACGGTAGGGCACATCCCCGATACCATCCTTGTCCAGATCGTATCCGGTATAGCCACTCCAAAAGTTGCCCTCGAACACATTGTCGTTCAGTTTGCTGTTATAGGAAATGTCAAAGGAGTTGTACAGAAAATTGTTGCCCCTAAAACTATTGGTATAGCAGGCCCCTATCACCCTAATGGCCCAACCGTTTGCTATAAAATCGTTATTGGTGTACTCAATTCGGTTTGATCCCTCGATGTTGATTCCGATGGTGTTTTCCTCAAAGGTGTTTCCAACAATCTCTGCATCATTGATTTCCTTCAACAACATGCCGTAAGCAGCGGTTCCCCAGTTTTTTCGAAAAGTGTTGTCCTTCATGGTGATGAACTTGGAGAACATGACCGCAACACCGGCGCCGTTGTTTTCAAAGGTGTTTTGGGTATAGACATCATGGTTGGAAAACATGAAATGGAGTCCGTATCGGAGATTGTCCATACTGGTGTTCTCCGTAATGGTGATCCGATCGGAAAACTCCAGATAAATGCCATCACGCGTTCCTTGGACATGGTTTTTGATCACTTCTATATCCGAGGAATACCACAACTGGATACCGTTCCCCGAATTGTATTCGTCCACCGCCTCTCCAATGATTCGATTGTGGTACACCTTTCCATGGGAAGATTTTTCCAGATAGATGCCGAAGAACAATTGTTCCAAAACCATGTTCTGGATACGAAAATCCTTGCTCCGGATCACCCGTATGGCCGCATTGTCCTTGGTATAGCTGACCCCCACATTGATAATGAACAGACCATCAAGGGTCACACCGTCCGATTGGATCTGGAAAATTTCCCCTTTTTTTTCACCATCCACAATGGGATAGTCCACTCCTTTGATGACCAAGGGTTTGTCCACCACGACCTCATATTCCCGATAGGTCCCCTTTTGGATCAACAGGGTGTCATGGGCATTGGCCAGTCGTATGGTCTGCTTGATGGAGCTGTGCTCACATGTGGTACAAATCTTCCAGGTCTTGGCCCAAATTCCTTGACCTAACAAGGAAAAGATAAGGCAAAGGATGTATGTGTGATAAGGAGTCTTCAATTTGATACTGTTGTTTGGTTAGCCCAAAGGCGACCTTCTGGCTTATGAAGCTATGCTTTCTTTATCGGATAATCAAAAATTTGGCATCAGAAAGGGCCCTTACCCAATGTTCAACTTCCTTGGAAAAACCAAAGTGTTGCTGTGGCAATAAAGTGACGCTTTGATTTTCGATGTGGAAATCGATGGAACCCTCCAAGACGACCAAATGGGCATCCTTAGGGGAAGTGTGTTTTGGGAAAATGGCCCCCTTGGCCAAACTGATGCTCAAGATTTCCATGGATTCGTTCTTGGCCAATCGTTCAATCTGCAGACCATCAAAAGGTTGTTGGGCAATGGTATTATCGATATCGATCATATACATGGTTTGGTAATTATATCACTATTCATATTGTTGTTTCAATTCATTCCAAGTAAGTAATTGCCCTCCATTGGCATCCAGGGCATGCCGGGCAGCCCCTTCCTCTGCAAAGGCGCTGAGATAGGCGCCCATGGGGCTCGGGATGTTCTCGCTGATCAAATAGGTGGCACTGGTGGCATCGATCAGCTCCCCAGGCCGGTCAAAATCATTGGCCAAGAACAGGGCAATGGTGGATTCGTCCCAATCTTTTAACTGGTTCATCATGCACTCCACGGCATCAAAATTGAAGACCTTCCCCTTAGTGGTGACCAGCTGTGCGGCATGTTGCTTGTCCACAATGGTCATACTACAGTAGTGGCAGGCCACATGGCCATAATCAATGGGTTTGGGAGCTACAGTGCATGATATCGAAAGCACCAATGTCAATAGCGATGGCAAAAGTTGTTTTTTCATGTTTTAATTTTTTTGCTTTTCCATCCAAAGTATCCGGCAGCCAAGGTCAACATCATGCCCAGGAACATCAGCCATGCACCTGTAGCGGGCAAAGAGGTAACATCAAAGTTCAACATCTTCACATGGCCCAGTAGTGGGGGTTTGTAGGTCATTGGGGTTCCATCAGGGTTGGTCAATTTCATAATGGCATTGGGGTCCAAATTGGTGCCGTAGTCCACTAACCATTCATTGAAATCGTACATGCCCATGATGCCCATTAGGGACATCAATGCGAACCAACCCAAGAACCATTTGTAGCTTACCTTTTCCAGAAAACCTAATACGCCTATTAATACCCCAAGCCCAACCATGATTCCGATTATTATGGGAAAGGTGCCAAATTCCCACATATCCTCCACTTTGGGAAGTGTGTGCATGCCGATGTAGTGGTTCAATCCGTCAATGTTTTGAATATCAAATTCGTTAACGCCCTGTAGCCCATTGATATGGATGTTCAAGCCCAATGGGTCGGGATATTGGGGTGCTCCCAACATGATATTCCAGAGTGGGAAGACATACAATCCCAATAAGAAGAACGGGCCAATGATCATTAATATACTAGCCTTTTTCATTTTTTTTGATTTAAGGGTTACAAACTGAGTTCGGTTTTTTGGTAGACGGTTGTTTTTCAATTTGTAAAAAAAGCGGGCAGGTCATGGACACAGCCCGCTT
This sequence comes from Allomuricauda sp., assembly GCA_020434915.1. GTDB lineage: Bacteria > Bacteroidota > Bacteroidia > Flavobacteriales > Flavobacteriaceae > Flagellimonas. Next base: position 4,230 of record JAGQZL010000251.1, read on the forward strand.
TATTCCATGGTAAGTCA
>JAGQZL010000252.1 GCA_020434915.1 Allomuricauda sp.
CGGAGAAACCGTTGTTTCCGAGAAGGGTATTGGGATGCTGATTCCTGTATTTTCTATCGTTTTTCTGGTCCTGGCCAACAGGGCTATCAAAAAGGATGAAGATCTTGTAAAATCTGTTGATCGCTTACGTTGAACCTAACATCTTAGTAGTATTAGTGCGAAAAAGCCCTGACTTCGGTCGGGGCTTTTGTGTTTATAGAGTTTAATGGATCACAAAACAAACTGCTGGTCGTAGGTTGCAATTTGAAAACCGTTTTCCAACACTTTTCTCTGTTGTGGACTGTCCTTGGTCAATAGGCCGTTGGTATGGTTAAAATGGATAAAATGGATTTTTGCCCTTTCATGATCGGGCAGTGATTTGAACAATTCCATGCTTTCCACCACAAAAGGATGCGGTATCTCAGAAATATTCCGGGTGTTGATTTCATCCCCATCAAAAAAGGTGGCGTCCAGAAAAGCAAAGTCCACTTTTTTGATTTCGTCCACAATATCCTTTTCCCACTTGGACCACTTGTTAATATCCGGGATAAAAAGGATGGATTTATTGGGCCCTTCAATTTTGAATCCAACGGTTTCGGAGTATTCATCCCTGTGTGGAACCGTAAAAGGGGTCACGGTAATATTCTTGGTAAGGGAAATGGTCTTTTCATTCTGTAACGGAAGAATCGAAATATTCTTTAAAGCCACCAACTGGTCCCAAGGGCCATTATTCTCCAAAAAAGCCTGCATTTTGGGCATGGCATACACTGGTACGGCATTGGCTCCCAAGGCCTCTCTTCCCAAATACATCAGCCCGGTGTAATGACCCATGTGGGCATGGGTCATAAAAATGCCGTTGGGAGTTTCTTTGTCATTTTCGGCATGAGCTTTCAGAAGTTTTAATTGGGCCGTTATATCGGGGGTGGCTTCAAACAGGTAACTCTTATTGTTTTCATGGTCCACAATGCCCAAGGATACCACCTTGCGTTGACTATCCGGATTTTGAAACAAATTGGCACAACAATCCTTTTTACAACCGATATGTGGGCTTCCTCCATCTTGTGCAGTTCCCAAAATATGAAGGGTAACCACTCCCTTTGTTTTTTGAGATGTTTTTTGCTCCACTACCTCTTCCTTGAGCTGCTTGCAAGAAGCCAAAATCAAAATCAATGCGAATAGGTACGTTCTCATAGGTTATCTTTTTCCAAGTTCAATGACCTCCAAGTCGGTTATTCTATCACCATTTATGACAAACCGTAGCATGGTCCGTACTTGATGGAACCCGTGTTTGCCGCAGGCCCCTGGGTTCATATGTAAAAGTTCGAGTTTCTTGTCGTACATCACCTTTAGAATATGAGAGTGCCCACAGATGAACAATTTTGGTGGATTGTTTCTGATTTCTTCGCGGATTCTCACGTCATATCGATTCGGATATCCTCCAATGTGCGTAATCCACACATCCACCTCTTCGCACATAAACCGATTGTTTTCCGGAAACTCCCGTTGAATCATATGGTCGTCAATATTGCCATGTACCCCCCTAACACGTTTAAGGGCCTTCAATGCATCGGTTACCACAAGGCTACCAATATCCCCGGCATGCCAAATTTCATCAGCCTGGGCCGCATACTTTAAAATGGCTTCGTCCATATGTCCGTGGGTGTCGGAGAGCAACAGAATCTTGGTCATAACGCTAAAAATATGCTAAAAATAGGGGGTCGGATTTATGTTGGAAGGGATTCAATTATCTTTATCGACTTAAAAGTAAGGGATCCCATTGAGATATTTCATCCAATTTTCTTATTTCGGAAAAGCATACCACGGTTGGCAAAACCAACCCAATGCCATTACCGTACAAGAGGTTTTGGAAAAGGCACTGTCCACGTTGCTGCGGCAAAAGATAGACGTTGTGGGGGCTGGAAGGACCGATACAGGAGTACATGCCAAGCAAATGTTCGCGCATTTCGATCATGGTGGTATTATGGATAAAAATGAATTGGTTTTTCGGTTGAACTCCTTTTTACCCGAGGACATTGCCGTACAGCATATTTTTGAAATGGACCCGGACGCCCATGCCCGTTTTCATGCCACGGAACGTTCCTATGAGTATTGGGTGGTGAAGGAAAAGAATCCATTTTACTTTGATTTGGCCCATTTTGTACACCAACCTTTGAACATGGCCGCCATGAACAAAGCGGGTTCGTTAATGTTGAGTCACAGTGATTTTGAGTGCTTCTCCAAATCCAATACCGATGTAAAGACTTATATCTGTGATGTTCGGAAAGCCGAATGGGAGGTTCAGGATGACAAGTGGGTGTTCACCATTACCGCGGACCGTTTTTTAAGGAACATGGTGCGTGCCGTGGTGGGGACCCTGTTGGATGTTGGAATGGGAAAAATGGCTCCGGAAGACATCCATGCCATTATTGATAGCAAAGACAGGGGAGAGGCAGGGGTTTCCGTCCCTGCAAAAGGATTATATTTGACACAGGTTTTATATCCTAAAGAACTATTTAATGAGTAAAAAGGACGAACAGGGAAAAGCGTTTGATTTTAGGTTGTTCAAGCGTGTATTTGCGCACACCGGACCTTATAGGGGTATTTTTTGGTTGGTGGCCCTTGTAGCCATTCTTTCCGCTGCCTTTGCCGTAGGGATTCCCATTCTTGTAAAGGATATCATCAACCAGTCTTTGGAGAACAAGGACGGTCAGCAATTACTCAATGCCATTGTTTTGATGCTGGTTTTTCTATTGGGGCAGGTAACCACCCAGTTGTTGTTCAACTATTATGCAAACCTGTTGGGAGAATCCGTTATCAGGGACATCAGAATACGTCTTTTTGAAAAGATGACCAGCTTTAAGATGACCTATTTTGACAACTCGTCCATAGGTGTTTTGGTGACCAGGGCGGTAGCGGATATGCAGCGAATTGGGGAAATTTTCAGCCAAGGGTTTTTTATGATCGTGGCCGATGCCCTTAAAATGTTGTCGGCGGCGGTTATTATGATCGTGATCAACTGGAAGCTGGCCTTGATCGTTTTTGCCATCCTACCCGTAATCTTGATTGCCACTAGATTGTTCCAACAGGCCATGAAGGTCGCCTTTATTGAGGTTCGTGCCCAAGTTGCCAACCTTAATTCCTTTGTACAGGAACGCATTGCCGGAATGAAGATCGTGCAATTGTTCAACCGGGAGGAAATTGAGAAGGAAAAGTTTAGGGTCATCAACGAAAAGCATCAAAATGCGTGGTTGAAAACGGTTTGGTACAACTCCATTTTCTTTCCCGTGGCTGAGATTTCCAACTCCATTGGGATTGGATTGGTGGTTTATTTTGGTGTGATTCAGAACATAGAAAACGTGGGAATGGACAACAAAGGGGCCATTGTGGCCTTCTTTTTCCTAATGGATCTTTTGTTTAGGCCCTTACGACAGATTGCGGATAAGTTCAATACCCTGCAAATGGGAATGGTAGCGGCCAACCGGGTCTTCAAGATTTTGGATACGGACAGCCATATTGCCGATGAAGGCACCATGGAGAAAAAAGATGTGAAGGGGGATATTGAGTTCAAGGATGTACGATTCGGTTATGTGAAGGATGAAGAGGTACTCCATGGAATTTCCTTTAAAGTGACTGCCGGGGAAACGGTGGCCATTGTTGGAGCCACGGGTGCAGGTAAGTCCACCATCATCAATCTGTTGAACCGTTTTTATGAAATCAATTCTGGACAAATTTTAGTGGACGGCATCAATATCCAAGAGTATACCTTGCAATCACTTCGTTCCCATATTGCCGTTGTGTTACAGGATGTATTCTTGTTTGCGGATACCATTGCCCATAACATTTCGCTTCGCGATGAATCCATCAGCACCGAAGAAATTGAAGCGGCAGCCAAACAGATAGGTGTACACGAGTTTATTTCCAGTCTTCCCGGAGGATATCAGTATAATGTGAAGGAAAGGGGAACCATGCTATCCAGTGGACAACGCCAGTTGATAGCCTTTTTAAGGGCCTATGTGAGCAACCCCAGTATCTTGATCTTGGACGAGGCCACATCATCCGTGGACACTTATTCCGAGCAATTGATTCAACAGGCGACTGACAAAATCACGGAAGGTAGAACCTCTATCATCATTGCACACCGACTGGCCACTATTAAAAAGGCAAGTAAGATCATTGTGATGGATGAAGGTAAAATCATTGAAGTGGGAACCCATAAGGAACTCTTGAAAAAAGGTGG
>JAGQZL010000253.1 GCA_020434915.1 Allomuricauda sp.
TTTTGATATGAACATTGCGCCTGGAGCTGCCATCACCGAGGCTGCCAAGAGGTGTTTGGCGAATATCAGCCGCAATTCAGGGTCATCTCCTCCCAAAAATCCAATATAAGCAGCCAAAACAGCGCCGGCCACGGTGGCCATTCCGCCGATCATGACCAAAAGGATTTCGGAACGGTTCATTTTTTCGAGATAGGCCTTGATCAACAAAGGTGCTTCGGTTTGTCCCAAAAAGATGTTCCCGGCCACGGACAAGCTTTCCGCTCCGGAAATACCCAATGTTTTTGATAGAAGCCATGCCATCCCCTTCACTACAATCTGGATAACCCCTAAATAGTAAAGTACAGAGGTCAAAGCGGAGAAAAATACGATGGTGGGCAATACCTGAAATGCAAAAATGTATCCGAAGGTGTCCATGTCCACGACAAGGCCTTCAAACAGGAATTGACTACCGGCCCTTGTAAATTCCAGGATGCTGACAAAAATACCACCTACCTTTTCAAAAGCATATTGTACAAAGGGAACTTTAAGAACCCCAATGGCAATCAATAGTTGCAATGAAAGCCCTATACCGACTGTTTTCCAGTTGATGGCCTTTCGGTTGGCACTGAACAAAAAGGAAATCAAGATCAGTACGGCCATACCCAAAGCACCACGCAAAAGTGTGGTAACGGAAAATCCTTGATTGGGAATAATGTCCGGGGAGGCTTGTGTTACTAGATTAGTGGTGGCAGTGTTCAGCGAATCTGCTGGTACTGTATTTTGGCCGAATGCGACCGAACAAAGGAGTAGGAGTATCAGTAATCCAAAGTACTTTTTCGCCATGTAAGTTTATTTGCGCTTGGAGATTTCGTCCCTGAGTTTGGCAGCCTTTTCGTAGTCTTCATTGGCCACTGCCTTATCCAATTCTTTGTGGAGTTCTTCCAAGGACATTTCCCGATAGCCATGGGATTCAGCCCCGGATTCAATTTCTACGGTTTCACCCTCTTGAAGGATTTCGTCCACCACAATGCTGTCATCATCTTTTTCTTCTTCTTCCTTGGAAGAGAATTTCAAGAAGATACCGGCCTTGTCCAGGATGTTCTTATAAGTGAAGATGGGGGCACTGAACCTTAGGGCCAGAGCAATGGCATCGCTGGTACGGGCATCTATGATTTCCTCCACACCATCCCGTTCGCAAATGATGCTGGAGTAGAAGACGCCATCCACCAATTTATGGATGATGACCTGCTTGACCACTATCTGGAACCGATCGGCAAAATTCTTGAAAAGGTCATGGGTGAGCGGCCGTGGTGGCTTGATCTCTTTTTCCAAGGCAATGGCAATGGATTGTGCTTCAAAAGCCCCTATGACAATGGGGAGTTTTCGGTCCCCTTCCACTTCATTCAAAATAAGGGCGTATGCACCATTCTGCGTTTGACTGTATGATATTCCCTTTATTTTTAATCGTACTAAGCTCATATTATCCTCCTAAAGCAAAAAAGCTGTTCAAATAAGTGGCGTAACCAGTTATCTGAACAGCCCCTTGCAATGGGCAAATTAACAAAATTTAAGCGTTTTGGGCTTTAAATTCCTTTAATTTTTCGATGAGTTTGGGTACCACCTCAAAGGCATCCCCAACAATTCCGTAATCCGCTGCCTTAAAGAAAGGAGCCTCTGGGTCGTTGTTGATGACCACTTTTACTTTGGAGGAACTTACCCCTGCCAAATGTTGAATGGCCCCGGAAATACCGATGGCAATATATAGGTTACTGGCAACAGGCTTTCCTGTTTGGCCCACGTGTTCACCGTGTGGTCTCCATCCCAAATCGGAAACCGGTTTGGAACAAGCAGTGGCTGCACCAAGTACTTCGGCCAATTCCTCGATCATGCCCCAGTTCTCTGGACCTTTCAATCCACGACCCCCGGAAACCACAATATCGGCATCGGCAATGGTCACTTTTCCTGTCACTCGGTCCACTTCAACGGATTGTACGGCAAAGTCGCCATCGTTCAAGGAAGGGTTAAAGTTTTCCAAGGAGGCTGTGGTATTGTTTTCAACCACCCCAAAGGCGTTACTGGATACCCCGATGATTTTTACATCGGAAGTGATTTCTGTGTGGGCAAAACCTTTATTACTGAAAGCGGTTCGTTTTACCACAAAAGGGGAGGTGCTATCAGGAGCGGCCACCACATTGGGGACATAGCCTGCATTCAATTTGGTAGTGAGGATCGGTGCCAAATATTTGGTATCGGCACTGGAGCTCAGGATAATGACCTTGGCGCCTTCAGCTTCGGCAGCTTGGGACAAGGCATCAGCATAAGCTTTTGCATTGAAAGTGCCCAATTTGTCATTGGAGATTTTCAAAACTTTGGATACGCCATACGCTCCCAATTCTGCATCATTTTCAGAATTGAAGGTAACGGCAGTGACACTTCCACCCATATCTTGGGCTACTTTGTAGGCATAGGAAGCGGCCTCGAAAGCATTTTTTTTGAATTTTCCCTTAAGGGATTCGGTATATACTAATACTGACATAATTTTTTCGGATCTTGTTTAGATAACTTTAGCTTCGTTGTGCAATAGGTTGACCAATTCACCAACATTTTCTGCATCCACCAATTTAACTGGTCCTTTGGCCGCAGGTTTTTCAAACTTTTGGTCGTTGGTAGGTTGTGGTGCATCTACAGGTTCCACTACGTTCAGGGCTTTTTTACGGGCCATCATGATGCCTCGCATATTCGGGATTCTCAAATCACTTTCTTCCACCAAACCTTTTTGTCCACCGATTACCAAAGGTAGGGAGGTGGTCAATTTTTCCTTACCTCCGTCTATTTCACGAAGGGCAGTGGCATTGGTGCCATCAATCTCCAGACCAATACACATGTTTACAAAGTTCATGTCCAACAAAGTGGCCAAGATACCCGGAACCATTCCACCGTTATAGTCGATGGATTCCCTTCCGGCAATGACAAGATCATACCCGCCACTTTTTACCACTTCGGCCAATTGCTTGGCTACAAAGAAGCCGTCCGTAGGTTCTGCATTTACACGAATGGCCTCATCGGCACCGATGGCCAACGCCTTTCTGATGGTGGGCTCCGTCTGGGCACCACCCACAGTGACCACATGTACCGTGGCTCCTTGCTTTTCCTTGAACCACATGGCGCGTGTTAGGCCAAATTCGTCATTTGGATTAATCACAAATTGCACCCCGTTTGTGTCAAACTTGGTATCGCCTTCCGTAAAATTGATTTTGGAAGTAGTATCCGGTACGTTGCTTATGCAAACTAAAATCTTCATATATACTTAAGGTTTATGGCATCAAATATAGCTATAAATTCCGAAATTTATTATGCATGCATAATAAATTTTGTTCTTTTTTTTGACCAAAGCCCAAGTGGTGTTCGTAGAGTTTTTGCTATTTTTGCTTGCGTTTTTAAGCACACTAACGAATCTTTTAGTACGATTTAATGAAAACATTACAGTTTAGGGAAGCCATAGCCGAGGCCATGTCCGAAGAAATGAGAAGGGATGACTCCATTTATTTGATGGGGGAAGAGGTTGCCGAGTACAACGGTGCTTACAAAGCCTCCAAGGGAATGTTGGATGAATTTGGGCCTGACCGTGTTTTGGATACCCCCATTTCTGAGTTGGGATTTGCTGGGATCGGTGTTGGTTCCGCAATGATCGGCAACAGACCTATCATAGAATTCATGACCTTCAATTTCTCTTTGGTAGGAATTGATCAAATCATAAACAATGCGGCCAAGATCCGACAAATGTCGGGAGGCCAGTTCAATTGCCCCATCGTTTTTAGGGGTCCTACAGCATCTGCAGGTCAGTTGGCCGCTACCCACTCCCAAGCATTTGAGAGCTGGTATGCCAATACTCCTGGACTTAAGGTGGTAGTGCCTTCCAACCCGGCCGATGCCAAAGGTTTGTTGAAATCTGCCATTCGGGACAACGACCCCGTGATTTTTATGGAATCCGAACAGATGTATGGTGACAAGGGCGAGGTACCCGAAGGGGAATACACCATTCCATTGGGTGTAGCCGACATTAAAAGGGAAGGTACGGATGTGACCATAGTTTCCTTTGGAAAAATAATTAAGGAAGCCTACAAGGCTGCCGACGAATTGGAGAAAGAAGGTATCAGTTGTGAAATCATTGATTTGCGTACTGTGCGCCCAATGGACCATGATGCCATCCTTAACTCCGTAAAGAAAACAAACA
>JAGQZL010000254.1 GCA_020434915.1 Allomuricauda sp.
GTTTTGAACGATCAACCATCCAGTTACGGTTCCAGCTATCATTCCAATGGCACCATAATATTTGGCCAGATACCCTCCAAAAATGGTCCCTAAGATTAAAAAAACCAAATATATGATGGCCTTGAACGACAATTTGTTCTGGGCTTCCAAAATGGAGTTCCCAAAAGCCTGAACCAAGGGCAAGGTGTATGCAAACATGATAATTAGGGCAATTACCCATGAATCTTTATAGGATTCTCCTACCCAAAGAAATATGAACTGTTCGCCGAATAGGATAAAGGCACTTAATATGAACATCAAAACTATAAATGACAAGCGCCCTATTTTAATCATCATATCGGTAAGTTCCTTTGGACTTGCATTGGTAACGGTCATCTGAGTGGCCCTTGGAAGAAAAACACCTGATATGGCCGTTGAGAAAGCACCATAGTAGGTTCCCAACATAACACCTACTGCAAAAATGGCCACAATGGTAGGGTCCGTCATTACACCAAGGACAAGTTGGCCAACCCTCCATTGGAATTGTCCAACAAGTGCAAAGACAAATATCCATAGGGAATAACCGAATATTTTTTTGAGTAGACGCTTACTGAAATTATGAAGTTTGAATTTCACTTTTAATCTGGCCAAAACAAAATAGATCATTACGCCAAATAGGATTAGGTTCATACTGGCATCAAGAATGACCAAAGCCACAGCTTTGCCTCCCCAAAGCAAAAGACCCACCACCATGAGAGAACGCACCACATAATGAAGGATTTTGGCGATTTTTGGAAAAACAAACTGTTCATAACCATAACAAGTGGCTTCAAATGTTCCAGCCGGTAACCCAACAGTCAAGGTGAAGACCAAAATGGCAAACATGATTTTAGCACTATTTATTTGGTCTGGAGTAAGTGAATCTTCAAAAATTGATTCTATGTTTAAATAGCAGATAGTTCCGATAATGATGACACAGGTAGAAATAAAGGCATAAATAATCATCGTGGTAGCCAAGAAATTTTCCTCACCCTCCTTGTCTTTTTCTGCCCTGTATTTTGCCACAAACCTTACTACGGTATTGCCCAGACCTAGATCCAAAATGGAAATATAACCTACAAAGGCCCCGATTAGGGAATACAACCCGAACTCAGCATCTCCCAATTTTTTAATTATAAAAGGGGTTAGCAACAACCCTACAATATTGGTCAGGATAATACTGGTATAGTTTAAGGCAGCACCTTTTTTGATCTGGCTCATAGTGGGGTATTGTTTTTCCTTTCTACAAACTGCCCTCTACAGTTTCTTTGACAACCCCTTTTACATCATACAAAATGCCATTTTTGTTCAAAAAAGGTCGGAGCTCCGTTTCCATAAAGGCTTGGTGGGCCACAGTCAGTACTACGGCATCAAACTTGCCGCTCGGTTTGTCCATGGTTGTTTTTAGTCCATATTCGTGCATAACCTCCTTGGGGTCAGCCCAAGGGTCGTACACCGTGACATCGGTGCCATATTCCTTCAATTGCTTTATGACGTCAACGGCACGCGTATTTCTAACATCCGGGCAGTTTTCTTTAAAGGTGATACCCAACACCAAAATTTTGGCGCCTTTAATCCTTAGGTCATTTTTCACCATCAGTTTGATGACTTCGGAGGCTACATAGCCACCCATACTGTCGTTCAATCGTCTTCCTGCAAGTATAATCTCGGGATGATACCCAAATTCCTGCGCCCTTTGTGCCAGGTAGTATGGGTCTACACCAATACAGTGCCCGCCAACCAATCCGGGTTTAAAGGGTAAAAAGTTCCATTTGGTGCCTGCGGCCTTTAAAACGGCGTGGGTATCTATTTCCATTAAGTTGAAAATCTTTGCCAACTCATTTACAAAGGCGATATTGATGTCACGTTGGGAGTTTTCGATTACCTTAGCTGCCTCTGCAACCTTGATGGTAGGGGCCAAGTGGGTTCCCGCGGTAATCACTGAGGCATACAACCCGTCCACAATCTTTCCAATTTCTGGGGTTGATCCGGAGGTTACCTTCAAGATTTTTTCTACTGTATGTTCCTTATCACCTGGATTGATTCGTTCCGGGGAGTAACCCGCAAAGAAGTCTATATTGAATGTCAGTCCACTCACGCGTTCCAAAACTGGGATGCATTCTTCTTCTGTGGCACCGGGATACACGGTAGACTCATAAATGACGATATCTCCCTTTTTAAGAACCTTACCTACCGTTTCACTTGACTTTTTTAAAGGTGTAAGATCAGGTCTGTTGTTTTTGTCCACAGGGGTAGGTACCGTAATCACATAGATGTTGGCATCGGAAATATCATCAATTTGATGACTACAATATAATCCTTTTGATTTTGGAAGTTCCTTTACCAAAACAGACTGGAGTACACTGTTCTCAACCTCAAGTGTTGCGTCTTTTCCAGATTGGAGTTCCTTTACCCGAGTCTCGTTGATGTCAAATCCAACAACGGGATACTTGGTGGCAAACAAGCGTGCTAAAGGTAGTCCTACATATCCCAAACCTATGACGGCTATTTTTATATTGTCCATATCACTATTTTAACATTTTATTATTGGTGATTGATTTTGGTATCGAAGACATCACAATCTTTTCCCGATTTGATAATAGGTGAACCCCATAGATTGGAGTCTTTCCCCATCATATTGGTTTCTACCGTCAAAAATCACGGGGTTTTTCAAATTATTTTTGATGGCCAAGAAATCCGGCGATCGAAACTCTTTCCACTCCGTCAACAATAAAAGTGCATCGGCACTTTTCAATGCTTCATATCTTGAGGATGCGTAATCAATGTTCTCCAGATTCTTTAGGTAAAACTCTTTGGCCTCATGTACGGCCTTGGGATCATAAGCCTGTATTTTGGCACCGAGTTCTGTTAGTTTTTTAATGATGTATATGGAGGGTGCTTCACGCATATCATCGGTTCCTGGTTTAAAGGACAGCCCCCAAACCGCAAACGTTTTGTCGGATAGGTCTTCGCCAAAATGGGCAATGACCTTATCGGCGATCACAAATTTTTGGCGGTCGTTCACATCTTCAACGGCATGTAGCAATTGGGCTTTGTACCCATGTTGTTCCGCAGTTTTTTTAAGTGCTTTTACATCTTTTGGGAAACAGGATCCCCCATAACCGCTACCGGGATAAATAAAACTGTAACCAATACGGCTATCGGAACCGATACCTATTCGGACTTTGTTCACATCTGCCCCGACCAACTCACAGATATTGGCCACTTCGTTCATGAAGGAAATTTTTGTGGCAAGCATGGCATTGGCAACATACTTGGTCATTTCCGCGGAGCGTACGTCCATTACCAGCATACGGTCCATGCTACTTCTAAAGAAAGGTGCATAGAGTTGTCGCATTTTTTCGGCAGTTTCCCGGTCATCGGTCCCGACCACTACGCGGTCTGGTTTCATAAAATCACTGATGGCATCCCCTTCTTTTAGGAATTCAGGATTGGAAACTACGTGAAAATCAATGTTTTTCCCTCTTTTATCCAATTCCTGTTGTATAACTGCTGCTACCTTATCTGCAGTACCCACCGGTACCGTTGATTTATCCACAATGATCAATGGGTGGTTCATATATCTTCCAATCTCGGCGGCAACCTCCAGCACATACTTCAAATCTGCAGAACCATCTTCACCCATGGGAGTACCTACCGCTATAAAGGCCATATCACAACCATCCAAGCAGTCTCTAAGTTTGGTGCTGAAAAACAACGTTTTATTATCTACGTTGCGTTGTACCATGGCATCCAGGCCAGGCTCGTAAATAGGGATAATTCCTTTTTTTAGATTTTCAATTTTCTGGTCATCAATATCCACACAGGTCACGGTATTGCCCATTTCGGCAAAACAGGTTCCTGTAACCAATCCAACATAACCAGTTCCAATAATTGTTAAGTTCACTTTCTCTTGGTGTTTCTATTTTCTACTTCAAATTTTCCCAATACCAGTCCACGGCCTCCTTGAGCCCGGACCTCATATCGTATTTGGGATCATAGCCCAAAAGCTTTTTTGCTTTTTCAATCGATGCAAGGGAATGGGGAACGTCCCCCTTTCGATTTGGACCATAGGTAATTTCTATATTCTTGATTTCTGAATCAAATTCACCCAAATATTCCTTAAGCAGCGACACCAGTTCATTCAAATCTGTCCGTTCTCCAAAAGCAACATTG
>JAGQZL010000255.1 GCA_020434915.1 Allomuricauda sp.
AAGCACTGCCTTTTATTACTACTTCAGTAAGTTGGTACCATTGTTATTGTTGGTCATTTGGTTCGTAACCTCCAAAAATTGGTGGTACCATGCCATTCTTATCCCCATTGCTATGTATAGCTTCCAGCTATATAGTGCACTTAATTTTGCATCTAAAAGGGTGGATGAAAATGAGATTCTATATGTGATTGCGGTTACGATGGTAGTGGTGCCGGTAGTTTATTTTATCCGGATTAAATTGGTGGACAAGCACGTACATGGCATTGATCTCGACGCCATGGACACAGAACTTCGGATATTAAAGGAAAAAGAAGAGCTACGAAAGGAAAGGGAGAAATTGGAAAATCGCCAAAAGACCCTTTCAAAAAAAATGTAAATTTGTTCGGGCACCCAGCTTTGTGTCCTTTTGAACTTATTTACTGCGTATGAACCAGCCGTCATCCCCATTCAGCAAACAACAATTACTGCCCCAGGAAGAAACCTTGGAGGTCATGAAGCAAAAAGGGGAATTGTTCATAGGCATTCCCAAGGAAAACCAATACCAGGAAAAACGTATTTGCCTGACGCCTGATGCAGTAAACGCGATTACTGCACATGGACACCGTGTTCTTATTGAATCTGGCGCTGGGGAAGGTGCCAATTTTTCGGATATTGATTATACCAATGCTGGCGCTGAGATTACCAGGGACACCAAAAAGGTATTTTCATGCCCCATACTTTTAAAAGTGGAACCCCCTACCCTTTCCGAAATTGATTTTATCAATCCACAGACCATTGTCATTTCTGCACTGCAGATCAAGACACAACGAAAGGAGTATTTTGAGGCCATGGCCAAAAAAAGGCTCACGGCCATTGCCTTTGAATATATCAGGGATGAAGACGGGAATTACCCCGCAGTAAGGTCATTGAGTGAGATTGCCGGCATATCATCCATATTGATTGCTTCTGAACTAATGGCAAATACAAGTCAAGGTAATGGATTGATGTTTGGAAACATTAGCGGTGTGCCTCCCGTGGAGGTAGTGATCATTGGAGCGGGAACTGTAGGGGAATTTGCAGCAAGGTCAGCTCTGGGACTTGGTGCCAATGTGAAGGTTTTCGATAATTCCATCAGCAAGCTCCGTTGTCTTCAGACCAATCTGAACCGTACGCTTTATACTTCGACCATTCAGCCAAAAAACCTGATCAAATCCCTCAAACGGTGCGATGTGGCCATTGGCGCTACAAGGGGTAAGGATCGCTCTCCCGTGGTAGTATCCAGTTCCATGGTAGAGCATATGAAAAAAGGAGCCGTTATTATTGATGTGAGCATTGATATGGGAGGATGTTTCGAAACTTCGGAAGTTACTACCCATAGTAAACCAACGTTCGAAAAATATGGAGTAATCCACTATGGGGTGCCCAATATTCCTTCCCGTTACCCCCGAACGTCTTCCATTTCCATTAGCAATATTTTTACCCCCTATTTGTTAAAAATCGGGGAAGATGGCGGATTGGAGCATTCCTTACGATTTGATAAAGGATTAAGGAACGGACTCTACATGTACCACGGAATTTTGACCAATAAATCGGTGGGTGATTGGTTTGGGATGAGCTACAACGATATTAACTTTCTTATTTTTTAGCATACATGGCATTTTTAAGGCGATTGGGATGGTATTTGGTCGGATTGTCCATTGGAATGATTTTTCTGGTGTTTTTCTTAAAGAAAAAATCAGGTGAAGGCGGATTTGAAATTTGTTACTTTCCAAACTGCAGGGTATTGAAGGATATGCGTTCCAAAACACTGACTTTTGGGGATGATTTACCAGAAAAGTACAAGGACACTCTTTTAATCCAGCGATTTTTGACCGATGGTGATGTTGATTTTGGGAAAAGTGACACTAAGTCTGAGCCCTGTAAGATTTATTTTTTGGAGCTTGAAGAAGACGGTAAAATTCTTGAGCTTAAGGTAAAAAACTGCAAGGAAACACTGGTTGTTGAAACTATCGCCCCTTATAATTAATCCTCTAATTTCCTGCGTTTTCGTTCTTTTTGCAACAAGGCCAATTCCCTAGATGTTTGACCAGCCACTGAGGTGTTCTCCTCTGCCCTTCTGATCAAATAGGGCATTACATCCTTTACGGGCCCGTAAGGAAGATACTTTACGGCATTGTATCCGGCAGCAGTTAAATTGTAGGTAATATGGTCGCTCATGCCAAACAACTGCCCGAACCAAACACTGGTATAATTGGGTTCAATCCCTTTGCTTTCCATCAAGGAAATCAATTTATGGCAACTTTGCTCGTTGTGGGTGCCGGCAAATACGGTAAAACAGTCCAAATGATCCATCATAAAGGCAATGGAAGCATCAAAATTAGCGTCGGTTTCCTGTTTTGACTTACAAATGGGACTTTTATAGCCTTTTTCTTCAGCCCTGTCATTTTCTTTTTCCATATAAGCGCCACGAACTACCTTGGCACCCAGTTTAAAACCTTCTTCCATGGCCAATTGGTGTAATTCCTTCATATAGTCCAATCGGTCCCAGCGATACATCTGAAATGTGTTGAAAACGATGGCTTTTTGGGAATTGTATTTTCGCATCATGGACAACACCAAGTCATCAGCGGCCTTTTGCATCCAGCTTTCCTCCGCATCGATCAGGAGGGCCACATCCAAATCGTAGGCTTTTTTGCATACTTTTTCAAAACGGTTGACAATCCGGTCCCACTCCGCAGTCTCATCACTTGTTAAATCCAGACCTGCAGTCACTTTTTCAAACAGTTTGAATCGGCCAAATCCTGTGGGTTTGAACACGGCAAAGGGGATGGCGTCCTTTTCCTTCACAAAATCCAGGACCTCCAAGGTCTTCTGCATGGCAAAATCGAACTGATTGTCCACTTCTTTACCCTCTGCGGAATAATCCAAAATGGAGCACACCCCTTTTTCATACATCCTGTCAATAATGGGTAAACAATCCTCTTCATTGACGCCTCCGCAAAAATGGTCGAATACCGTAGCCCGTATCAAACCTTCCACCGGCAGGTGTGCCTTGATGGCAAAATTGGTCACAGCTGTACCTATGCGAACCAAAGGTTCGTTGGCTATCATCTTAAAAAGAAAGTAGGCCCGCTCCAACTGGGAGTCGGACTTTAGCTCAAAAGCAATTGCGGTATTCTCAAAATTGGGTTGCATTATTTGTATTCCATTTAAAGATTCAAATATAAGTACGGAAATTAGAATCATTTCTATAAAATAATCTTTATTTAGCATGGAATTTTAAATTATGGAATCGGTTAAATCACAATCCTACGAAGTCCACATTGGTGAACTTGCCCAGGCAGCTTTGAACCAGCATGTTTCAAAAAAGGGATACTCCAAAGTTTTTTTGTTGGTGGATGAGAACACGAGAAAATATTGTCTGCCGCGCTTTTCAAAAATGTTCGATGGATCGGTGGATTCCATAATGGAAATCCAATCTGGGGAAGAAAATAAACACATCCATACCTGCCTAAAATTATGGGAGGAACTGTCGACCCAAGACGGTGATCGCAAGAGTCTTTTGATCAATCTTGGCGGAGGTGTGCTTACAGATATGGGTGGATTTGTGGCATCGACCTTTAAGCGGGGAATCGATTTTATAAATATCCCCACTACACTTCTTTCTATGGTAGATGCATCCATTGGGGGTAAGACAGGTGTTGATCTTGGTTCCTTGAAAAATCAGATTGGCGTTATCAATCAACCGCAAATGGTCCTTGTTTTTCCTGAATTTTTGGAAACATTGGACCCTAGACAGGTAACAAGTGGCTATGCCGAAATGTTGAAGCATGGACTGATCAAGGATGCAGAATACTGGGCCATGCTGAAAAATAAAGGTGATTTTGCTTCTGCAGCCAATATTCAGCGCTCCATTGCTTTGAAGAATGAGGTGGTTATGATCGACCCCACGGAGCAAGGCCTTCGCAAAATCTTAAATTTTGGGCACACATTGGGCCATGCCATCGAATCCTATTGTCTGGACAATTATGATAGAAAGACGCTCCTGCATGGTGAGGCCATAGCTGTCGGGATGATTCTGGAGGCATACCTATCCCACGAGCTGAAAGGTTTGTCACGTTTGTCCGTGGATGAAATCAAAACCACATTTCTCCAGCATTTTGACAAAGTGCATTTTG
>JAGQZL010000256.1 GCA_020434915.1 Allomuricauda sp.
GAAATAATTTTTCCCCGATTTCCACGGCCCTACTATCGCACCAAATGATTGAAGGGCGAATAGGTTGGAGTTTCTGGTCAACGGTAACCAGCCCATGCATTTGGTACGAAATGCCGATTCCCTTTATGTCGTGCCTAGCAACTTTATTGGAGATCATAAGCTCCTTGGTGGCAGAGCATACATGCTTCCACCAAAGTTCAGGGTCTTGTTCTGCCCAACCCTGTTTCATGGAAATCATAGGCATTTCTTTTTTTGGATGTTGGGATATATCCAGCACGCTACCATCAGTGGCGCGAATCAATGCAGCCTTTATGGATGAACTGCCAATATCGTAACCTAACCAGAACATGTATGGGTTGTGCTTGAAAACTTCATTGAAAATAAGTATTTAAAAATGAAGGGAATTTTTTGGGTGGAATTAATTTTTTCAATCCTTGTAAATGCATAATTTTTTACTAACAATTATTTAATCCTTTGAGTTTGGTCGGATTCTTATAAATTTGAGTAATTTGAAACATAATTTTATTATTTGTAAACACAGTATACTATAAGGTATGGGCAAAAAGCAGTCGAATTTGGTATTTGTTTTGCACGCTTCCTTAGCTGCTTTTGGCACTTACTTTTGTATGTATGCCTTTCGGAAACCATTTTCCGTGGCCACTTTTGAAGGATTGGCCTACTTTGGGGTAAACTACAAGATATTACTGGTCATTGCCCAGGTTGTGGGCTATGCACTTTCCAAATTTGTCGGGATCAAGGTAATCTCTGAATTGAAACCTAATCGCAGGTTGGCCTACTTGATTTCATTGATTGCCATGGCGGAACTTTCCTTACTATTGTTTGCTTGGGTACCGGCACCGTACAACATTTTCTTCATGTTCCTTAATGGAATCCCCTTGGGGATGATTTGGGGAATTGTGTTCAGCTATATCGAAGGAAGAAGGTTCACTGATATTTTGGGAGTTGTACTTTCGGCCAGCTTTATTGTATCAAGTGGGGTAGTAAAATCGGTTGGTCTTTATGTTATGGCACATTGGGGTGTAAGTGAATTTTGGATGCCATTTGTAACAGGGGCGTTGTTTTTTATTCCCCTCTTGCTTTGCAGTTACCTGCTCCAAAAAGTGCCGCCACCAACAGCTGAGGATATTGAAAGCCGGACAGAACGTATTCCGATGACAGCTGAGGATAGACGCACCCTTGTCAAGCAGTTTCTTTTCCCACTGCTTTTAGTGGTGGTCTTCTATACTTTCCTCACTGCTTTTAGGGATTTTCGGGACAATTTTGCCCGTGAGTTGTGGGACAGTATCGGCTACCAAGGGGACATCTCCGTTTTTTCCACTTCGGAAATTATCATCGCCATTGTGGTGCTGTTGATCATAGGGACTATTTTCTACATCAAGGATAATTTTAAGGCATTGTTGACCTACCATGCCCTTCTCATATTGGGAACCTTGGTCCTTGCGGCATCTACTTTGATGTTCCAAACCGGAATTTTGGATCCGTTTGTGTGGATGGTGTGTACCGGATTTGGACTTTACATTTGCTATGTGCCCTTCAACTGTCTCTTTTTTGATCGGTTTATCGCTGCTTTCAAAGTAAAGGGCAATTCGGGTTTCCTCATCTACATAGCGGATGCCTTTGGGTATGTGGGCAGTGTCCTGGTATTGTTGTACAAAAATTTTGGACAGGCCAAGCTTTCGTGGCTCAACTTCTTTGTCTACGGAACTTATGCCGTGGCCTTCATCGGAATCATTATCACTGTTGTTTTGTTCCTTCATTTTGGGGCTCGACACAAATCACAAAAAATAAACAAGCAATTGGATTATGGACAATAGATATGATGTCATCATAGTAGGTGGTGGCATTCTTGGAACGTTTCATGCCTATCATGCCCAAGAAATTGGGTTAAAAGTCTGTTTGGTGGAAAAGGACGCCTATCCCAAAGGGGCGACCACCCAGAATTTTGGACAGGTGGTACCTTCCGGAATGAATACCAAATGGCAGAAGTACGGAAGGCAGAGCCTGCGTATCTACAAAGAGATCCAATCGCAGTTCGATATCAGTATACGGCAGAATGGTACGGTGTACCTTGCTTCCAATGAGGAGGAGGAGCAATTGTTGGTAGAGCTCAGAGCCATTAACAATAGCAATGACTATGCTTCCAAAATGCTCACCAAAAATGAATGCTTGGAGCGCTACCCCGGACTTAGAAAGGATTATGTAACGGCAGGGCTCTTTTTCCCCGAAGAGGTTACGGTGGAACCCAGGACCATGATACACAGGCTACAAGAGTTTCTGAGGGTCCAGAAAGGGATGGAAATCAAAATGGGATTTTCCGTAATTTCTTGTGAGCGGAATGGCGATTGGGTCAGAGTGGAAAGTGCAACCGGGGAAGAATTATGGTCAAAGAAGGTGATCATTTGCAATGGCAACGATTTCAAGAACCTCTACCCGGAAGTATTTGCCGATAGCGATTTGGAAGTGTCCAAATTGCAGATGATGCAGACCAAGCCTCAGGGTAATTACGAACTTAAGGGGTCTATACTAACAGGATGGTCCATTAGAAGGTATGAGGCATTCCATGAGTGTTCTTCCTTTGCACAAATCAAACAAAATGAGCCAGAGGAAAGCCTTCAAAAGCAATGGGGTGTACATATCTTGTTCAAGCAGGCGGCTGATGGTTCCGTAATTTTAGGAGATTCGCATCAATATGCAGATGCCGTTCAAATAGAAGACTTGGGATATGACCTGGATATGGACATTGACAATTTCATGTTGGAAGAAGCCCAAAAAATCATTCAACTGCCAACGTACGAAATCCAAAAACGTTGGTATGGAATGTATTCGCAATGCAAGAACAGCGACTTGTTCCAAAAGACCATTGATGATCACATCCATATCGTTACCGGAATTGGAGGAAAGGGAATGACGGGCAGTGCAGGATTCTCAAAGAAAAATATAGCCACAATTTTTAATACACAGAAAATCAATTTATGAAAGAAATACAACTAGCGGTTTTTGATATGGCAGGTACCACGGTAAACGAAGATAATGTGGTATACAAAACGGTTAGACAGGCATTGGCCAAATGGGGCGTGGACGTTTCCTTGGAAACAGTGTTGGAGTATGGTGCAGGAAAGGAAAAATATAAGGCCATTGCGGATATTTTGGAAGAGACCAAGGATTCCAGAACTGAAGCCGTGGATGCCAAAGCGGTGCACACAGATTTTAAAGTTATGTTGAAAGAAGCCTATGCCACTCTAAAAGTGACTCCTTACGATGGTGTGGAAGAACTTTTTAAAGTGTTGAAATTGCACGAGGTAAAAGTAGTGTTGAACACAGGTTACGACCGGAAAACAGCCCAATCCCTCTTGGATAAACTGGGTTGGGAACCGGGAAAGCAAATAGATGCCCTAATTACCGCCGATGATGTGGTAAAGGGCAGGCCTTCCTCGGAGATGATAGACAAGGCCATGGAAATGTTCGGTATAACCGACCCCGAAGTAGTTTTGAAGGCGGGGGATTCCGTAATCGATATTGAAGAAGGAAAAAATGCCAAATGCGGCATTACGGTTGCCGTGTTGTCCGGTGCCCAAACACGTGAACAATTGGAGTCTGCGGAACCGACCTATATCCTCAACTCTTTGGATAGTTTGACTGGAGTTTTGTTTCCATGATCAGATAAAGAAATAGACCACTAGCATTTTAGAGGGAACTTTGCCCTTGTTGATAGGTACATGAGGGATTCTGCCATCAAAGAAAATGGAATCCCCTTCCTTTAACAATACTTCCTGGTCCCCGATTTCATAATAACATTCCCCGGTTAGGATATATTTAAATTCAAAGGCATCTGTAACCACTTTTTCCCGTTTGGAGTTGGGTTGCACTTCCAAAAGCACACTTTCAAACCCAACAGAGTTCAATTGTTTGCCAAAGATGTAGTTGTAGGTAAACCCAATAGCCTCATCCTCTTTTTCAATAACGGTCTGGTCGGCTTTTCTTGAAACCAGAAAATTATGTCCGTTCACCTTGGGCATCCCATCAAAGAATTCTGTCATTTCGGTATCCAAGGCCCCCACAATTTTTAAAAAGACGGGTAGGGAGGGAATGGTCCTCCCATTTTCAATTCTGGAAATGAGCCCTGCAGTGACCCCGGC
>JAGQZL010000257.1:0-2354 GCA_020434915.1 Allomuricauda sp.
TGAAGCACCACACCTGTGGCCTCCTGCTTGTCCAACCAAATTCCTATCTGTTTCATAGTTCAAAATTTTTCAATTATCGTTCAGTTCCAAAATCGGTATTTTAGGATCATATCCGATTTCCTTCACCAACGGATTGGAGAGTATACTGCCAAAGAACAAGTGTTTTCGGTTCAGGAACACGATCATGTCACAATGCGTACTTTCAATAAATAGGTTGATGCCTTTGCTGATCTTCACCGAAGGCAAAAAATGCATTTCATAATCGGTGCCGTCTAAAATGTCCTTTAGCAATTGTTTGTTGGATTCCTCTTCTTTGTTGAGCTGACCATCCTTGTCCTTATCGATATGGACCACATTGATCTTGGAACCGTGCAATTTTGATATTTCCACCAAATTCTCCAGTTCCTTTTTCTTGAAGGCCGTTTTGTAATCTGTGGGAAAGGCAATTTCTTTTGGCGGTACAAAGGAATATTCATTGGGCACGGCAATTACCGGACACTGCTTGATGCGCTCCATAACCTTGACGGTATTGGTGCCAAAAATCCGGGCCTTGGATTCAGTGACCCCTTTGGTGCCCATCACGATCACATCGATATCCTTCTTATCGATGGCATACCGTACCGCCTCCGTTAAACTATTGAACGTACTGATGGTATGAAACTCATGCTTGGCATTCTCTGGTTGGAGTTTCAGCATTTCCAAGAGCCGTTCCAAACCTTCCTCTGATTCCTTTTTTGCCGCTTCATAAAAAGGTTCTCCTGCCTCAGGCACTCTCATACTTTCCAAGGTATAACCTGAAACATGAAAGGCATTGAGAAGGTAAAAATCACATGCTACGTTCTTGTAGAGATCCAATGCATACTTAATGGCATTCCATGCATTTTTCGAAAAATCTGTGGGTAACAATACTCTCTTGTCCATGACGTTTTAGGTTTTTCCTTAAAGCTACATCACAACAAAAGGTTATCCTATGATTTTGGTCAACTTGCCTCGTGAGGAAGAATCAAAAATGGAATGGACAGCTTGGTATTCAGTTCCTTGACCATCCCTTTCCCAATAAACTCGAGAAAGAAATGATGTGGATAATAGACCATTGCCAGCATATCTATACTCCAAAGATCCACGAACTCCAAAATGGTCTTTACCTTGTCCTCAAAAACAGGAAGTTTTACTTCTTTGGAACTGTATTGGGAAACTGCCTCCAAAAAATCGGCTTTGTTCTTGGCCATGGCATCGGTGCCTTTTCCTTCTTCAATACTCATGGGAACCAAAGCACTGTCCATGATACTCCTAAAAAAATTGAGGCTCTTAATATTTTCTTTCGAAATGGGGTTGGCATAGTTGGAAGAGAAGGCAATCTTGCCCACTTTTTTAAAATCTATTTCCAAGGGAACGATCAATATGGGACAATTGGTAACCTCCCGGACCAATTGCATGGCATTGTTACCAAGAAGCACATGCTTGATTTCCTCCTTGGCCTTGTTCCCAATGACCATAAAATCCACTTTATGGTCTCTGGCATATCCGGCCACTCCCTCGGTCATATCAGAGCAGAGGGAAACTTTCTCAAAGTTGTGCTTATTATTGTTGCCTGCATCCCTCACCAATCTGTGGGCCATAGCGTCCAATCCTTGGGCCGACTCAATCTTGGCAATTTCTTTGTTGGAACTACCTTCAGAGCTACACACGTTCACTAGATGGAACATACACTCCTTATCCTTCAATAGTCTGGCGGCGTAATACAGCGCATTGTATGAATTGTTCGAAAAATCGGTGGGCACTAAAATTTGTAACATGACTCAGGCTTTTAAGTTATAGGGAAGCACCAAAAACGGGATTTTACTATGTAACCCAATATTCTTGACCACTGGTTCCACAAAGAGGCGCTCCATAAAAGAATGCTTGTTCTTCACCATTGCCAAAAGGTCTATGGCATGTTCTTTTTGAAAAGCATTGATGGTCCCGATAAGTTCATCATCGGGCATGTCATAAAACTCATGGTTTTGCTCCAACATCATCCCTTCCATGACCACCCTATTGCTTTCTTGTTCAGGGGTTGGCCCTTCCGGCGGCGAGACATGCATTACATACAACTTGGAGTGCCAAATTTTGGCGAGTTTCAACAAAAAATCCAAGTTGGCTTCTTTAAAATCCACCTCAAAATCGGTTGGGAACAAAATCTTTTGAGGAGCCTCCATATCAAAATCCGAAGGGATGGCAAGAACGGGAATGTCCGACCTATTGATCACATGGATGGTATTGGAACCAAAAAGGATTTCCTTCGCCCCCGTAGCTCCTTGGGTTCCCATGATCACCATGTCCACGTTTTCCTTTTGGGCCACTTTCAAGATCTC
>JAGQZL010000257.1:2364-4135 GCA_020434915.1 Allomuricauda sp.
AACGCCGCATGGGTCACATAGGTGTGCTTAGGATTGTCAAATATCCCTTTTATCCGTGTTCGGGTCTTGTCCAGCTTCTCTTCCACCATATAGCGGAAATCGTCCGGCAACCCTAATTGACCAGGACTGCCCAAGGCATAATCCACACGGTATACGGGAGGCGTATAGGCATGGACCAAGTAAAAAATGCAGGTTGAGTTCTCAAAAAACTTGGCTGCATAGGTTATGGCATGAAAAGCATTATCCGAAAAATCCGTGGGTAGAACAATCTTCATCATGGCGACATTATTTACCGATTACTTATAGACCAAAACTACCGAATAGGTCGGTTTTAAACCATGATATACGTCACTTATGATGAAAACCATAAGGGGAAAACAAAAAATTATTCGTGTATAACGTAGAAAGGGATTTTGGTATGGAAACTGATTTTTTCGACTATGGAATCGAACAAAATCTGTTGGATAAAATTCAGGTTTTTGGCCACCATGACCATCATATCAATACTCCTACTCTCCACAAAACATTGAATGGCAGATTTCACACTTTTGTTGGTTATGGTGTGAAAACTAAACCTATCGGGGAAAGTCTCTTCCATATAGTCCAATAGAAATTCCTTGTTGGTTTCCTGTTCTTGGTTCAGCGTGTCACCTTCTTTGAGAGCGTTCATAATTCTTAATTTTCCGTTGCCCAACTGCATCATTTCCGCAACGGCCCTTAAAATCTGATGGGAATAAAAGATATTGAAATCTGACGGAAAAGCAATATCCATGGGTTTTGAAAAATCCACCTCCTTGGGTATGACCAAGGTATTACATTGTACCTTGGTGATGACATCACCCGCATTGCTCCCCACCACTTTCTCTTTTATTCCGGTAGCTCCCTTGGTTCCCATGACTATAAGGTCTATATGTTGGCCTTCCAAATATTTTTTTATGGTCGGGATAAAAAAACCGTACTCATGCAAAGCATAGAAATGGTGGTTGGCATTGCTATTTTGCCCCCTAATCCCTTCTACCAATTCCGTTAATTTTTGCTTGGAGTTCTCCGGAGCATCCTCATCAATAGCTCCCGAACTCTCCGAATCTTTTTTGGTGTCAAGCAATGTACCTACGTATAGGACATAAAAATTACACTCCCTAGAACCAAAAAGTACCTGGGCATACTTAAGTGCCTTTAATGAGTTTTCCGAAAAATCGGTAGGAACCAAAATATTTTTCATCTCACGTATGAATGTGGCCACAAGTTTAGCATTCCACCAAAGACATGGAATGATAAATGTCATTTAGCACATTACAGTGAGGTTCTATCAATGCACATGTTCCAGTGCATCTTTGTCCAAGATAAGGATATCCCTGTTTTTGATGGCGATCAATCCTTCCGCCTTAAAGTCGGACAAGGTACGGATCAAACTTTCCGTGGCAATCCCCGCCACACCAGCCAAATCGTTGCGTGCAATTTTCAATGGACCTTCCTTTCCACGGTTCATGGCCTTGGAATACAGCAACAATGTCTGGGCCGTTTTTTTCCGTACCGAACTGTAGGCCATTTGCAGAAGTTGTTTTTTAATTTTTGTCAAATCGCCTGTTATGACATCCATCAGTTCTAGGGAAACATGTTTATTGCCCTCTAAAATATCCTTTACTTTTTCTTTGGAAATTCCGGCAAGTTCGGTTTCTTCCAGTGCAATGGCATATTCCTGGTAGGGAAGGTTGTCGGTTAACGAAGTAAAGCCCAAAAAATCATCCTCTGAATAGATGGAGGTGATAAG
>JAGQZL010000258.1 GCA_020434915.1 Allomuricauda sp.
TTCATCGGCCACCCTGCCACCCCAATTTTCATTGGAAAACATCCCTTCTGCCCCAATGGAGGTGGTAACGCAGGGTGTGCCATTCCGCAGGGCATCCAATAATTTGCCTTTAATGCCTGCTCCAAATCGCAGCGGTGCCAACAACACTTTGGCTTGTTGCAGTGTTCTACCCACATCTTCCGCCCAGCCATGTACCAAAAACCCGGTTTTGGGGTCATGCCATTCGTTCACTTGTTGTGGCAGATAGGCACCGTACACATGTAACTGGACATCGGGTAATTGGTCACGAATGAGAGGCCAACTGGTGGTTTTCAAAATTCGGAGGGCATCCACATTAGGAGCATGTTTCCCATTGCCTAAAGTCACAAAGTCGGTCCGCTCTTCAAAACCGGGCCATGTTGCCGTAGCTTCCTCCGAAATAGCTTCAAAAAATAATGGTAAATGTAGCAATAGTTGTTTTGGAATACCCAACTCCTGTAATAGTGCCATTTCAAAGGTGGAGACCATCAGGGTCAGGTCACATCGGTAGATACTGGCTACTTCGCGAAGCGTCATGGGATGATTTTTCCAATTGACAAGCATGAAGTCGACCTCTTCTTTAATGGCCTCTTCCCTAGCCTTTCGCAATGCGTGTAAATCTTCGGTATTGAGAATTCGAATGGCCTGCGGTGCAAATTCCGCTACGCGCCAACCAAACTGTTCTTCCACCATGAATCGGTCAAATATCACTGCATCGGGTTGCAATTCCTGTAAAAAAGCATCAAAACTGGGGTTATTGAGCTCTATGATAGCCTCGGCAATGCCCAAAGATGTCAAATCCAGACTGTATTCGGTTTTCGAAGCCGTGGAGGCAAATGTAATCTGATAACCAAAGGTTATTAAAATCTCCAACAATTGTTGCATGCGACACCCAGCAGCCGTGGTGGACGGTTCGGGCCATACATAACCGATAACGAGGAGCTTTTTCATGTAGCTGGGCAAAGGGTCAAAGGTAAATGCTAAAAGTACGAAGTTTGAAGTACGAAGTTGGAAGTATGAAGTTTTAAGTCCAATAACCTAACAATCCGAAAATCCAATCATCCAACCAACTACATGAGTGCAGCGAACTTTTTGGAGATACTGGAACGCAGTTTACGCTCGTAGTCTTCCTCTAACCACTCCTTGTAGTTTTTGGTGTTGTTCATGATACAATACGAATATTGCTTTACCCGGTAGGCAATCTCTTCCTTCAATTCCTTTGCCAAGATTCGGGCATCGAACACATCCTCACTGTTTTCCACACAGATTTGGGCATGTTGCTCAATACTTCGCTCCAATACAATCTTGGATTTTTTACCTTCCGAAAAGATTTTCTTGTATTCGGCCTTTACATCAAAAGTGATGTTTGTTGACTTGCTGAACTTGGCCTTGAGTTCATCGGGCATTTCATACACAAAATCCCTTTCGATTTCCTCGTCATTTTTGATGTTCTCGAGATAGAAATCGGGGAAATGGAAGATTTCCTGCCAATCGATGGGTGCATCCCAAGGACCAAAACGCGCAAGGTTGTTTCCCAAATCAATGACATTGAACTCGTCCTTGTCCGGTAAGATCCGTGAGCCCCGTCCGATCATTTGAAAATAGAGTGTCAACGAACGCGTGGCCCTATTTAAAATAATGGATTTTACGGTAGGTTCATCAAAACCGGTGGTCAATATACTTACCGAGGTCAAAATGGCATCCGGCGTTTCGGCAAACCACTCCAATATATCCTTCCGCTCGGTGGCGGTATTTTTATTATCCAGATGCCGGATGTTATAGCCTGCCTTTTTAAAAGTTTCGTACACATACAGCGAGGTATTGATACCGTTGTTGAAGATCAGGGTCTTGGTACCCTTTGCAATCTCTTCATAGGCAGTCAATAACTTGCCCAGCATGCTATGATTTCCATAAAACTCGTCTGATGATTTTACGGTATAATCACCATGTATACCCAGTTTTAAGGTCTTAAGGCTCACATCGTAGTTGTAGAGATTGGCCTTGGCCAAAAATTCCTTCTCGATCAATGATTTAATGGACTCCCCTATGATCAAATGTTTGTAATTGTCCTTCATGGGAAGCTTGATGTTGGAACTCAATGGAGTTGCCGTGACACCTAAAATGGTGGCTTTTTCAAAATATTTGAACAACTTACGGAAGGAGTTGTAATGGGCTTCATCAATAATGACCAGACCGATGTTCTTGATGTCCACTTTTTCTTCCTGTAACCGGTTGTTCAAGGTTTCCACCATGGCCACAAAGCACATGTAATCGTCTTGATCGTATAGCTCCTTTACTTCACTGTTGATGATTTTGTTGGCGACACCAAATCCGTGCAACATTTGGGAAGTCTGTTTGCTCAACTCGATTCGGTGCGTCAATACGATGACCTTTTTCCCGGTATTTTGGATGTATCTACGGGTAATTTCGGAAAACACAACGGTTTTACCCCCACCAGTGGGTAACTGGTAGAGAATGTTGGTGCCCTCTGGAAGTTCTTCCAAATGCTTGAAGATTTTCCGAAGATCTTCCTGCTGGTAGTCGTATAATGTTTTCCTCTTTACTTGTTTGTTTACCTCCAACGGTTAATGGGTTAAGCGTTCCAAATTCAAAAACCCTACAAAATTAGGAGATTTTTGTAGGCTTGTAAAACCTAGTTGTTGCTTTTCTATCAAGATTCTATCAACAATTCAAACTTTAACCATTTTTAAGATAATTGATGACCAAGCTCATAAGATTTGGATAAGAATAACATTTTCCGCTTGGAAAATCGGCCATAAAAGTGTATAATGAAAGCTTATAACACTTTCAAACCATAGCAAGCATGAGGCAGCTTAAAATCATCAAGCAAGTTACCAACCGAGAATCCAAATCCCTAGACAAATACCTACAAGACATTAGCAAAATTGATTTGATCACTGCTCAGGAAGAGGTAGAGCTGGCCCAGCGAATTAGGGAGGGAGATCAGGTGGCCCTTGAAAAATTGACCAATGCCAACCTCAGGTTTGTGGTTTCCGTTGCCAAACAATATCAAAATCAAGGATTGAAACTACCCGATTTGATCAATGAAGGAAACGTTGGCTTGGTAAAGGCGGCTAAACGTTTTGATGAAACCCGTGGTTTCAAGTTCATTTCCTATGCCGTTTGGTGGATCAGGCAATCCATTCTTCAAGCGTTGGCAGAACAGTCGCGTGTAGTACGATTGCCTTTGAACAAGATTGGTTCCATCAACAAGATAAAAAAGACATTTTCCTATTTGGAGCAGGCCCATGAGCGTCCACCTTCTGCAGAGGAGATCGCCAAGGAACTGGACATGACGGTTTCCGAGGTAAAACAATCCTTGCGGAATACGGGTAGACACGTTTCCATGGATGCTCCTTTGAAAGAAGGGGAAACTTCCAACCTATATGATGTACTGAATGCAGGGGATTCTCCCAAGCCCGACAGAGGTCTAATGCATCAGTCCTTGAACACGGAGATCAACCGGGCACTGGATACCTTATCACCCCGCGAGGCCGATGTGATCCGTTTGTATTATGGCATCGGCAACCAACCTTCCATGACCTTGGAGGAGATTGGAAGCACCTTTGACCTTACCCGTGAACGTGTACGCCAGATAAGGGAAAAGGCCATCAGGAAGTTACGGCACACTTCCAAGAGCAAAATATTGAAATCGTATTTGGGATAATCAAAAAGCGGTTATATATAGAAAAGGGGATGCGTTTTAAACACATCCCCTTTTCCATGATTTTCACTTAAACAATTATGGGCGACTCAACAGATTTATATCAAAATCCATGAGAATGTTGTTCAAATCTTGAATGAAATTTAAATAAGCGGTGTTTTCTTGGTTATGATTTTTCATGGGAACAAAATTTGGGTTTTTGTCTATTATAGATAATCAAGTTCGGCAAGTTCATTAACGGTCAAAATCTCATTGAGTTCCTGTAAAAATGCCAAATATTCTTCTCCGTAGGTATCGTATAACATGGTAATCTCGGGGTTTTTGTTTGGGTCTTACCTATAAACGTGAATCTATGTCAAAGATTATAGGGGAACAATATTTTGTGGTGAAATTCTGACTATTGGTTGTGAATCACTTCTTTTTATCCATTT
>JAGQZL010000259.1 GCA_020434915.1 Allomuricauda sp.
TGCAAACAACATCACTACCACGAGCGAGAAAATACTGTTTTGGGCTAAACTTCTTTTGTTCATATTTTTAGGTTGAATTATTTCAAATAGAATTCAAAAACTACAACGTTATAGTACCGAATTCTCAATAAACATAGGGATTAAATGTAGAAAATTAATTTAATAATTAATACATTTAGCAAATAAACAATCCGAATAAATGAGTAAATTTTATTACAACGAGGAACAGGAATCCTATGATGCCATTGTGGTAGGTACGGGCATCAGCGGTGGTTGGGCCGCCAAGGAACTGTGCGAAAACGGTCTCAAGACCCTAGTCTTGGAGCGTGGCCCCATGGTTAGGCACCGTGAGGATTACCCAACGGCCAACATGGACCCTTGGGATTTTAAACATGGAGGTCAGTCCACCAGGGAAGACCTAAAAAAACAGGAAAAGCAATCCAGAACCGGTTACACCACAAGTGCCGCTTCCAAGCATTGGTTTGTAAACGATTTGGACCACCCCTATAATGAGGTGAAACGTTTCGATTGGATGCGCGGATACCATGTAGGTGGACGCTCGATCATGTGGGGGCGTCATAGCTACCGCTGGAGCGACATTGATTTTTCGGCCAATAAGAACGAAGGTATCGCCGTGGATTGGCCGGTACGCTATAAAGATATTGCCCCTTGGTACGATAAAGTAGAAAGCTACATCGGCGTTTCCGGTGAAAACTTGGGGCTTCCACAATTGCCAGACGGTCAATTTGAGCCCATGATGGAGCTGAACTGCATTGAGGAGCATTTGCGTGGAAAAGTATCGGAGCATTTTGATGGACGTGTGATTACCGCAGGTAGGGTGGCGCACATCAACAGTGATAAAAAATTTGAAGGTGATGGACGTAGCCGATGCAAGTTCAGGAACCGTTGTATCCGCGGGTGTCCTTTTGGAGCCTACTTCAGCAGTGTTTCTTCCACATTGCCAGCTGCAGAAAGCACCGGGAACATGACCTTGAGACCGGACTCCATTGTTCATGAGATCATCTACGATCCCAATACCCAAAAGGCAACAGGGGTCAAAGTAATCGATAGGGAGACCAAAGAAGAATTTGAGTTCAAGGCCAAAGTAATCTTCCTTTGTGCCTCTGCCATAGCTTCCACTTCCATTTTGATGCAGTCCAAATCCGACCGATTCCCTAACGGATTGGGGAACGATTCCGGAGAGCTTGGCCATAACGTAATGGACCACCATTTCATGGTAGGTGCCAGTGGTAAGTTTGATGGATTTGAGGACAAATACTACAAAGGAAGAAAACCAAACGGGGTCTATATTCCAAGGTTCAGAAACTTGGGCGGTGATTCGAACATGAAGGACTTTGTACGTGGCTACGGATACCAAGGAGGTGCAAGCCGAGGCAACTATGAAGAAATGATTGCCGAAGCTGCCTTTGGAAAATCATACAAGGATGCCATCCTTGCCCCTGGTGGGTGGACCATGGGCATCAATGCATTTGGTGAAACCCTTCCATACCATGACAATAAAATGGTATTGGATTACGACAAGAAAGATCAGTGGGGCCTTCCTACCGTTACTTTTGATGCGGAAATCAGGGACAACGAATACAACATGCGTAAAGACATGCAGGATCAAGCGGTTCAAATGTTGGAAAAAGCAGGAGCCAAGGACATCACTCCTTTTGATGCTCCGTATGCTTTGGGTCTTGGTATCCACGAAATGGGAACGGCACGTATGGGATTGGACCCAAAAACCTCTGTGGTCAATGGGCACAACCAAGTACACACCTGTAAGAACGTTTATGTAACCGATGGTGCCTTTATGGCCTCTGCAAGCTGTGTGAACCCATCTTTGACCTATATGGCGTTTACGGCAAGAGCGGCCAACCACGCAGCAGAAGAACTTAAAAAAGGAAATATATAATGGAAAGAAGATCAGCACTCAAGAATATGGGATTGGCCTTTGGTTATGCCGTGGCCACTCCAACTTTGCTAAGTTTACTTCAAAGTTGTAAGAACAAACCCGCCTATGCTGAGTGGGTTCCAAGTTTCCTTGAAAAGGAAAAGGGATATGCCATGGCACAGACCCTGGATGTAATCCTCCCAAAAACGGATACCCCTTCCGCTACCGAAATGAACGTTCATGCATTCATCGATTCCTTCTTGGATGAGGTAATGCCGTTGGAGCAACGTGATTTTGTGGTCATGAAAATGAACAAGTTCTATGACAAGGTATTGGCTGAATCCGGAAAGGAAACTTTGATGGACATTGAAGCCACCGATATAGAGCCTGTATTGCAGACGTATCTTAGAAAACGAACCGATGAGGAAGAGGAGGCCCATTCAGAAGCCATTATGAGCTATATGGAAGCCATCATGAAAGGTGGTGAAGCATCCTTGGATGAGGAGGTAGCCAGTTATTCCTTTGCCAATGATTTGAGGGACATGGCCACATGGGCCTACAAAAACTCTGAATTTGTTGGTGAGGAGGTTTTGGCCTATGATCCCATCCCTGCTGAATATATCGGCTGTGGAGACCTAAATACATTGACCAACGGAAAAGCTTGGTCGCTGTAAGTTTTGTTATCTTATTGAGATTAAAAAACCTCCTAATAGGAGGTTTTTTTGTTTCTGGGGCCCAATTCCAAAAAAATACCCCGGAGTGTTCTGCTGTGGGGTGAACTTACCGGGGCATCTAATCAATAAACACTATCACATGTACTGATGAGTCCAGTACCGACTATAAAATTATGACCCACACATTAAGCAGTCATCATCTGCTTGGCCTTCCTTGGCCCGTGCAATCATCTCTTTCATTTCTTCTGGGGTCAAAGGCTGTATGTCCACTTCCTGTTGATCCACCGCAGTGGCACTTACCTGTATTTGTTCTGCGGCAGCAGAAGTGGCCTCTGTCTCCACTGCAACAGCAACTGGTTCTTCTTGTTTTTTGGTGTTGTCCAATGTAAATTTAATGGCATCCACAGCTGCTTTGGTTCTTAAGTAGTACATTCCCGTCTTAAGGCCACTCTTCCATGCATAGAAATGCATGGAGGTCAATTTGGCAAAATTGGCATTCTCCATAAACAAGTTCAAGGATTGGCTCTGGTCTATAAAATAGCCCCGTTGCCTACTCATATCAATGATGTCCTTCATGCTGAGTTCCCAAACGGTTTTGTAGAGTTCCTTGATGTCCTCCGGTACTGCATCTATCTGTTGAATAGACCCATTGGCGCGCATCAGTTCCTGTTTCAAACTTTCATTCCAAAGTCCCAATCTTACCAAATCTTCCAAAAGGTGCTTGTTCACCACAATAAATTCTCCGGAAAGTACCCTACGGGTATAAATGTTGGAGGTATAGGGCTCAAAGCACTCATTGTTCCCCAAAATCTGCGAAGTGGAGGCTGTGGGCATTGGAGCTACCAATAAGGAGTTTCTCACCCCGTGCTTCAACACATCTTTCCTCAATTTGTCCCAATCCCATCTTCCGGACAGTTCCTCGTCCTTAATTCCCCAAAGGTTGTGCTGGAACTCTCCTTTGGAAATGGGAGATCCCTCATAGCTGGAATACGCCCCTTCTTCCTGTGCCATTTCCATGGAAGCACTGACCGCCGCAAAATACAGGGTCTCAAAAATCTCTTGGTTCAATTTTTTGGCCTCGTCACTGGTAAAAGGCATGCGCAACATGATGAAAGTGTCCGCCAATCCCTGTACCCCCAAACCTACAGGTCTGTGCCTCATGTTGGAGTTCCTTGCTTCTTCCACAGGGTAGAAGTTACGATCGATCACCTTGTTCAGGTTCCTCGTCACCCTTTTTGTTACTTTGAACAGTTCCTTATGATCAAACTCCCCGTTTTTAACGAACATAGGCAGTGCAATGGAGGCCAAATTACAAACGGCTACCTCATCCGGTGAGGTATATTCCAAAATCTCCGTGCATAGGTTGGAAGAACGAATGGTCCCCAAGTTCTTTTGGTTGCTTTTTCTATTGGCAGCATCCTTGTACAACATGTAAGGAGTGCCTGTTTCTATCTGCGATTCCAATATCTTTTCCCAAAGGTCCCTGGCCTTGATGGTCTTTCTTCCT